>CADBNU010000038.1 GCA_902796085.1 Heyndrickxia coagulans | reverse complement strand
CTTAGCGGTTATTTTATCAGTAATTTGTGGTGTGATCTATTTAGGCTGGTCTACACTTTGGATTCCGATTTCTGCTGTAATTGGGCCAGTCGGTGCCAGTTTTATGTTTGGCATTTGGGTGATCGCTAGTCCTATTGTTGCCTATATCATTCGTAAACCAGGTGCGGCATTTGTTGCAGAAGTTACGGCTGCAGCAGTGGAATTATTTACAGGAAGTCATTTTGGATTAGCTGCCTTATTAGTAGGACTATTTCAAGGGATTGGTTCTGAAATTGCTTTTGCCATATTCAGATACAAGCGATATAACCTTTTTACTTTAATGCTTTCTGGTGCTTTGGCGGCCATTTTTGGAATGATTTATAATTTGTTGGCAAAAGGTTTTGGATATTACTCGACAGAGGTATTATTAACTACGTTAGGTATTCATATTATCAGCGGTATGATTCTTGGCGGTTGGTTAGCAAAAGTAGTAGTAGATACATTGGCAAAAACAGGTGTGTTAGAACAATATGCAATTATGAAAGAAAAAAGAAAAAAGGAAGATGCCAATGGACATGTTTCTGGGCTGTAATGATCTTTCTGTCCGTTATTATAACCGTTCAGAACACATACTGAAAAATATTACGCTATCTATTAATAAAGGAGAAAAGGTATTGATACTTGGACCAAGCGGAGGTGGGAAATCAACTTTGATTTCCACTCTCGCTGGGATCATTCCAGAGTATATAGAAGCAGAAGTAACAGGACAAGTATTTCTGAGAGATAATGTGGGGATTATGTTTCAGGATCCCGACTCTCAATTTTGTATGTTGCATGTGGATGAAGAGATTGCATTTAGCCTTGAGAACCGATCCGTTCCTCAAACCGAAATGGACAATATTATCTCTGATTTAATGAATCAAGTCGGTTTAAAAGTAGATAAGAAAACCCCTATCGATACATTATCAGGCGGAATGAAACAAAGACTAGCTTTAGCTTGTTTACTAGCCTTGGAGCCAGAGGTGCTGTTCTTTGATGAACCAACTGCTCAGTTAGATCCAGCTGGCAGGAAAGAAATACTTGAAATATTACACCGACTATCTCAAAAAACAAATCAAACAATGATTTTTGTTGAACATATGTTAGACGGATGTATTGAGTGGATGGATCGGATTATTATGTTAAATGAGGGCGGAAATGTGATTGGAGATGGAGAGCCAGAGGACATTATCCATCATTTTACTAATGAAATGAAAGAAGCGGGAATTTGGCGTCCGAAACTTTATCCAAGCAAGTGGATTGAGGTTATTGAAAATCCTTCTCATCCATTATCCATCAAATTATCGAAACAATTTAAATCAAAGTGTCAGACTGCAATGAAAGATTATAAAATTGAAAATCCGATCATTTCGGCAGAAAATGTGACAATTGGATACGGAAGGAAGTCTATTGTAAAAGAAATTAATCTAGCAATAGACAAAGGAGAATGGATCTCCATTGTTGGAGAAAATGGAAGTGGAAAAAGCACTTTACTGAAAAGTCTTATCCGCTTGGAACCAATAAAAAAAGGAAACATATTTATTCATGGTAAGGAACTAACGAATTGGTCAGATCGTGAATTGTATGAACAAGTAGGTTTTGTCTTTCAAAATCCGGAACATCAATTTATAGCTGACACAGTATTTGAAGAAATTGCTTTTGGAGGAAGCCAGAGAAATTGGCCAGAAGAATTAATATATGCCAAAACAAAGAGGCTGATACAAGAGTTCGGGTTGGAAGACCATGAGAACGAACATCCTTTTACACTTAGTTTTGGGCAAAAGCGGAGGTTAAGTGTAGCAACTATGTTATTGTTTGATCAAGCATTATTATTGCTTGATGAGCCAACATTTGGTCAAGACGAAAAAACGACATATAAACTGATGAAACAATTAAAAGAAAGACAGAAACAAGGAACAACAATTATTATGGTAACCCACGATATGGATCTGGTAGATCAATATTCAGATCGAGTCTTGCTTTTGAATAAAGGGAAAATGGCCTATCAAGGAACGCCATTTGGTTTATTTAGTAACCAGGATATATTACAAAAAACGAAAATCATACCACCTCTTCATTATCAGTTGATGCATGAACGAAGGGAAGAGATTTTAGTATGAAGGTAAATCATTCATTCTTAGCTACTATAAATCCCACGTGCAAGCTATTTTCCCATGTACTTGTGATGTTACTATTAATGGTCATTACCGATGTTAAAGTGACGTTCTTAATATGGTTTCTAGCCGTCCTTATCGGTCTTTTTTTAGGAGGATGGACAATTTCGTATTTATTAAAAAGGTTATGTCCTTTTTTTGGGATTTTTATTTTAATTTTTTGGATGATGGCAGCCTTTGGAAAAGGGCAGGAAACGATTTGGCAATGGGCGTGGTTTCATGTGACACAAGAAAGTATAAATCATGGTTTGACGATCGCTTTTCGTATGTTAGCTTTTGTCACGTATGGATTATTATTTACCTCTACAACCGACTTGACATTGTTTATTATGAGTCTCATCCATCAATGTAAACTTTCACCGAAGTGGGCATATGGACTATTAGCAGGGATTCGTTTAATCCCCTTATTCCAATCGGAATTAAATCAGCTGAAAATGGCTCATAAAGTGAGAGGATATAAAGAAAAAAATGGTTGGAAAATGTTTTTAAGTTATGCTGTCCCGATGTTTACACAAGGAATTAGGAAATCTGAACGCATTGCGATTGCAATGGAAGCCCGTGGATTTAGCAGAGCAAAAAACAGAACCTATTATCGAACAACAAAAGTGGCATTAAAAGATGGGGGTTATTTAGTTTCTATATTAGCGATTGTAATAGTAATGATCATTATTTTTCATTAAGATTTCATATCTTTTTGAAAAAGAAGTCTTAAATTTTTTATGTTTTTTGAATTCTAGTGGGGCTGTCCAAAAAGTCAAAAGTAGTAGATGTTCAAGTAGATATAGCGACGACATACATAGTCCCTGCTTGTGTAGAACCGACGAAGCATATTCAGTACAGCAGGAACAGGAAAAGCTCTTGTGGAGAAAGCGTAAGTGTTCTGCCCAAAAGTCTATAAACGTGTGTCCGCGTCGAGAAGGCGGGTGCTGTGCTCTCGATGATCGCGTCAATGAAACAAAAAATCTACTAGATACTTAATTTCTGGACAGCCCCTACTATTTTTTACTTGCTCCATGCTTTCCGTAATGTTAAACTGACTAATGACCAATTTCGTATTTTAGTCGAAAAACGGAGGTTCAATAAGGATGAATGACAAAAAGTTAAAAATCATTAATGCCGCAAAGACATCCTTTAGTCACTTTGGTTATAAAGCAACAACGATGGATCAAATTGCAAAAATTGCACAAGTAGGTAAGGGAACAATTTATACATATTTTTCTTCTAAAGAAGAAATGCTAAAAGCAATTATAGATTTATTTGTCGTTGAAATGAGAGATGTTGCAGAAAGTGCAATTCCACGAAGACAGCCGTTTATTAAAAGCTTTAATGAAGTTCTACATACTATAACTAAATTTCAATCAGAACATGAATTAATGATTAAACTTTCTCAAGAGGTAAAGGAAATCGGAACTCCTGAAGTCATTGCAGCAATGAAATCTGTAGAAGATGAAATTTGTGAATTTATTGAAGTAAAAATCGAAACCGCGATTGAACGTGGAGAATTACGGAAATGTGATCCAAAAATAACATCCTTTTTAATGTTTAAAATGTACGTAAACCTGGTTAATGACTGGAAAGAACGTCATGAACCATTAGATAAAGATCAAATTGCAGAACTTATCAATACATATTTTATTGAGGGAATTGGAATGAAAAATGAAGACTATTAACAATTG
>CADBNU010000037.1 GCA_902796085.1 Heyndrickxia coagulans | reverse complement strand
TGAAGACCATCGGAATAGCTCTTTTCTTATTTTTACCAAGGTGTTAAACTGTTTTATAGTAAAAATAGAAAGCGGTGGTATGATGACAGTTTTAAAAATTATTGTAGATAGCGGGTGTGACTTGCCATATAACTACATAACAGAACACAATCTTGAACTTATTTCGTTGACTGTTCATCTTAAGGGGGAGGAATATAAAGATATAACAGAAATTCAACCCAAAACAGTTTATGATGAAATGCGAAACGGAAGTGTTCCAAAAACTTCACAAGCATCAATCAATCAGTTTACCGAAATTTTCACTAAATACGCCAAAGAAGGGCAATCTTGCCTTTATTTAGCATTTTCATCCCAATTATCTGGTACATATCAAACAGCTTGTATGGTTCGGGAACAAATTTTAGAAAAATATCCTGAATTTGATTTAACCATTATTGATACAAAGGCAGCATCCCTTGGGCTAGGACTCATTGTTCATCATGCAGTAAAACTTTTGGAAAGTGGTGCTACTAAGGAAACCATCATTAAAGAAGCTGAATTTTATTGCGAACATATGCAACATTTATTTACAGTAGATAATTTAGAATATTTACGGCGCGGTGGACGTGTATCTAATGTAAGTGCCTTTGTAGGTGGTTTGCTTAACATTAAACCTTTGCTACATGTAGAAGATGGAAAATTAATTCCATTAGAAAAAATCCGTGGTCGCAAAAAAGTCCTTAAACGAATGGTCGATTTAATGGACGAACGTGGTGCCGATTTATCCAATCAATTGATTGGCATTAGTCACGCAGATGATGAAGAAACAGCAATACTAGTAAAAAAAATGATGGAAGAAAAATTTGGTTGCAAACATTTCTTTATTAACATGATTGGCTCAGTTATTGGTGCCCACACTGGTCCAGGTGCAATTGCGGTCTTCTTTTTAGATAAAAAAACGAATAGTGACATCGATATAACCCAATAATAAAGCCGAAGCGATGATGCTGAATTTTGTTAAAGGGGTGTAAAAAATGTCACACACGACCGATGACGATAAAAAGCCTGTTGATCATCAAGCAAAAAGAGAAAAAGCGAATGAACTGAAAGAACGGAATCGTAAAGCTGGTAAACGGCAATATTCAAAGAAAACAGATCATTTGTAATTATCGGGCTGTCTTTCGAGACGCCCGATATTGATTTTTCCTAAAAAGCTTATCTCCCATCTCCACTGATCGACTATAACTTACACTTTCGTATAAAAGTCCTTTCCTTAGTTTGAACTTGCCCAAGGGTTCGTTTTTCCATATAATAGAGGGAAATAGTAGGAACGGAGGAGTTAAATGGCAAAGGAAAGTTCATTCGATATCGTTTCCAAGGTTGATTTTTCAGAAGTGGCGAATGCCATTAACATGGCGATGAAAGAAATTCAAAATCGGTACGATTTTAAAGGAAGTTCCAGTGATATAAAACTTGAAGGTGAAGAACTCGTTCTTATTTCCGATGATGAATTTAAAATGAATCAATTAAAAGATGTTCTCATCAGTAAGTTAATTAGACGCAATGTGCCCTTAAAAAACTTACACTATGAAAAATTAGAAAACGCCTTTGGCGGAAATGTACGTCAACGAGCAAAACTCGTAAGTGGTATTGATAAAGAAAACGCGAAAAAGATTAATTCATTAATTAAAAACTCAAAACTCAAAGTAAAAAGTCAAATTCAAGATGACCAAATTCGAGTTTCAGGTAAAAGTAAGGATGATTTGCAAAAAGTTATTGCTATCATAAGAGAAGCAGATTTACCTATCGATGTACAATTTGTTAATTTCCGCTAAATGATAAGAAGGTTACCAATATCCTTAAGGACAAATATTTGGTAACCTTTTTTATGACTTATTTAATACGAACTTTTCTTTCCCCTTTTCCAAAGAAAATAGTAAAAGAACATAAATACAATAGGGATCATTGTCATGACGGTTACATTCATCATATTTATTCCAGTATGATTTTGCACAACAAAAATTTCTGCTTGTTCCTGATTCATTTGGATTACATATGTTCCATTCTTCTCCTTTATCAGTTCACCTTCAAACAAACCAAAAAGCTGTTTATTAGGAGCAATTAGATCGCTAGAAATTTCAACGGTTTGATTTTGAGAAGAATTATTCAATGCCACAATGGTTGTTTCATCCTTATATGTGTTAGCGTAAACGGCCATCCCACCCTCTTCATAAAGTAGGTTTAAATCGCCATCCGTTAAAGATGGATAATGATTTCGAATGTTTCCTAGTTTTTCCATAAACTCAATTAATTCGTCATCTGCACGAAAATCCATTAAACGATGATTCTCTGCACCTTCTCCCCCATTTAAAGCAATTTCTGTTCCATAGAAAATGGCGGGTACACCAGGGGTCGTATACAAAAATGTTAATATAAGCGGCCACCTTTCACCTGGAAATTGATTTTGTTGCACGATTTCATAAGTAAAACGACGAATATTTGGATCATCTATATATTTCCAAAAAGCTTTTCCTTCCATTGCATTCAACAGCGGTTTAATGGACTGATCGGGTTTGTTTAGTACTGCTCTCATATGTACAGTTAGATCACCGTTTACTACACGATCAATGGAGGAGTTTTCTAAATCAATTGTTCCATCGTCAATTTGTAAAATGATGTAAACATGTTCATTAACTGCCTTTACTTCATGAGCAAATTTATCATATTCCGCAATTGGTATTTCAAGATGTTTTTTTAAGAAGAAACCGTCCACACCAACTTCTTCAATCCACCAGTTTGCAGCCTTTGCTATCTCATCCATCGATCCGTCTTGGCTAATAGGTAAATCAAGGATAATTTGAATGTGAATATCATGAGCAACCCGGACAAGTTCCTTAATATCATCTATATTGCCAAAATGTGGATTTATTTTATAGTAATCTTTTACATCCTCACTTAAATAGTCATCATCTCTACTTTCAAAAATAGAACTTAACAGGATCGTCGTAAACCCCATCTTTTTAATATGATTTATGCGTTTAATAATTCCTTTAATATCACCACCATGATAAGCCAAAGGATCTTGTGTGTTTACTTGAATGTCATTTGATCGATCACCATTATAAAATCGGTCAACGATGATATAATAAACGCTTTTATCTGTCGTTACTTGTTTTGTATCATCTGCCTTTGATACAAGCTGAAAAGAAAATAAAAAAATGGGAATAAAAAGTAATACAGCAAGTACATGTTTCAACTACCATATCCTCCTCACCAAATCCAAAAAATCATCTGTATTATCTGAAACTTGTTACGATTATAGCTTACCTTTTTCCTGGACAAACCGTCAATCAGAAGCCTTTCCAAAAAGTATAAAAAAATCGTATTTTGTCAAAACAAGTATAAAACTACTATTTTTCTAATGGAGGACAACGATGAAACCTGAAAAATTACGGATCATTGATAATCAACAACGTTCCTATTGTGAAGGTATAATAGAAAAAATCAATGGGGATTGGGTCTTTTTTGATGAAGAGAACGACGATGCCTTTCCATTAGAAGATTTCTTTTTTCGTGAATTTCAATTTAAACATTTAAATCAGTGGCATACTGGAATTTTGACAGAAGATTTTAAAATTCAGAGCAAACATACACAATACGTTTTACAAGACTACATGCAAGTTCGTATCCGAAAAACTTTACCGTATAGCTGTATTTCTTGGCTTGAAGAATTACAGAACGATGTGTTTTACCAATTTATTTCCACATTAAATGAACTTGAATTTTCGATATTTGATTTACTGTATTGTCATAACATTTCCTCCTTTAAATTATCACCCAAAAAACAAGGTGTTAATTTCCTAACCTTTGATAATAGTACATGTATTTGTGTTGTTCATCATCATTTTGATTATGATGAGAAAAAACGAAAAGATCGATTGGAATTTACGCTAAATACAGGTAAGCGAATTGTTGTTCAAGACTTTTATTGGCCAAAAAAGGCCTAAATCAAAAATTGTTCATTTCATGAAACATTACGTAGTAAATGTAATATCCATTTGTAACACATTTTACTTTTTCAAACACAATAAATGTCATCTTCGTCCTTCCTCGGGACTGCTAAGTGTTAGTAGCACAGACTTAGGCACAAAATATCGTGGTATTTAATGGATTATCTAATCTAAAGCGTATCTTTGTTTTTGGATCAGAATAAAATATTTACAAGTTTTGGTTATTGCCACAAAGTCCAACTACATGATGATGATAAAATTAAATAAATAGGACAAATTGAAAACACAAAAAGGAGGAATCTGTCAAAATTTGACAGATTCCTCCTTTTTTATGAATTTTTAAAAAAACTTCATACCCATTGGTAATTTTAAACCTAAATATATTGTTGTTAAAAGTATAATGATAAATAAAATCCAATAAAGGACGGTTGATCGTTGTTTTTTTGTCGCCACTAATAGTAATTCCATCATCACAATAACAAGAACTCCTGCTAACATTTTAATATGATAATCACCGGTTGGCTCAGGCATTGACATAAATAACATGACGCCTGTGACTAAAACAAATATGTAAAATAAGCGGGTGATCATGGAAACAATTTTTGCACCTTTTTCATTATTCATTTTCATTAGAACAAGGGTCACAATAAATAAAATAATCGCCAAAACCCATGATGTGATATGCATATGTGTCATAATTTTATCCTCCTATTTTCAGTTTCATATCAACAAAATAGTAACATATTCCAAAATAAAATAATAATTTAAAGTCCGATTATTCAATACGATTGATTAAAGTGCCGATATGCTCAACTGTGATTTCAATTTCATCACCAGATTTTAAAAATCGTGGTGGTTTGAAACCTTTGCCAACTCCAGCCGGAGTACCTGTTGCAATAATATCGCCTGCTTCCAACGTCATTCCTCTTGAGAGGATAGATATAATCTTTTCTATTGGAAAGATTAAATGGTTCGTTGACGATTGCTGTCTTATTTCTCCATTTACTTTCGTTTCAATTTGTAACGCATTCGGATTCGCAATTACTGATTTATGAACAATCCATGGCCCCATCGGACATGTGCAATCTAAACTTTTACCTAAAAAATATTGTTTATGACGACTTTGCATATCCCTTGCCGTAATATCGTTTATAATAGTATAGCCAAAAACATAATCAAGGGCTTCTTCCTCTTTAATTTCTTTACCCCTTTTTCCAATAACAACGGCCAATTCCCCTTCATAATCTAGCTGGTTTGTTAAATTTTTGTAATTGGGTATGGTAGCATTCGGTCCTGTTACTGTTGTAGGCGCCTTTGTAAAAATAATAATGTCTTCTGGAATATCTTGTTCACTCCCCATTTCAATCGCATGTTCACGATAATTTTTACCAACACAGAAAATATTTTTTCTAGGGACTGGGATTGGCGCATGCATAGTAACCTCATGAAACGAATAGAACGCTTCTGATGCCTCTTCTTTTAATGGCAGAGAGTTCAATAACTCATTGACTTTTTTTAAGAAAGCATCTCCGTGTTCAATACATTCAATCAATGTATTAGAGATTTGTGATGGACCACCATTATACACTTCATCTAATTGCTGTAAATCAATAATGTTTTCTTTATAAACAAGGCCGACAAACGGATTGCCATTGTGATGAGTTGCTGTTACAAACTTCATTATTTCATACCCCTTTCTTTTTTATTTGTGAAAAATTCCCATATGTGAACCTCCGCCAAATCCATTCCATTGGTCCCATTTGATAATGGTTTAACCATTTCCGACTGATCACCATTTGTAATAAATAAATCGTACCCGCTAAAAGTGTACTTTCGGTATAAGAAATTTGTCCATAAAGACCGAGTCCATAACTATAGAAAATAAATGAACATAAAATGGATTGGAAGAGATAATTTGTCAAAGATATTTTCCCAACATCTCGAAACATTCCGAAAAAATCCGCCAATTTTCCTTTATAACATAGAAGATAAATTATGGAAATGTATGTAAGTGTAAGGATACTTCCACCAAAAACATTTTGAATATGTTCTGTTGCAATATTTTTCTCAAATATGTATGGAATTAATTTCAATAACAATCCAGTTGGCAAGGTTATAATAAGTACCCAGGACCAAAAACGATCATTCTTTTTATTTCGGACTAATCTTTTTGTTTTTGCTAAACTGACCCCAAATAAGAACAATGGAAAGACCATAAACATTAACATGATAAATGCGCTGCCAGTCTCAAGATACCAATCTTGTAATCTTTGAACTGTCACCTCCAAAAAGCTCCCATGTTGATAGACCGCTGTCACTTCTGCTGCTTTACTTTCATCATAAACCGAAATATGATTTTTTGAAATAAATGTCGCCAATGGTAACATTTGATAAAACAACCATAAATTTGGAATCGTATACAATAGGATCGATATTGTTGTCAAAACCTTTGCTGACAGATTGATAAACATGATCAGTAAAAATCCAAAAACGGCATAAGTGACAAGAATATCGCCTGCCCAAACAACTGTAGCATGAATAAGACCGATGATAAGTAGAATCAACATCCTTCTCACTGTAACGGTGTAAAAACGGCCACCTTTCTCATCAAGCTTTTCCTTCAGCAAAAGAAAACTATAACCAAAAAGCATGGCAAATAATGGGTAAAAGCTTGCTTGAACAAATAAATCTATCATGGTGAAAACCCAACGATCCAAAGGGGATTTGGCAAACGTTGATAAATCTCCATAAAGATACGGCGTATGAAAGGAAAATATGTTTACGAACAAGATGCCTAATAGGGCTATGCCTCTTAACACATCAATGGAAAAAATCCTGTCTTCCTGCAATGGGTTTTCCTTCAAACATTTTACTCCCTTTCCATATTAGCACTATATTAAAAGTATAATGGATCGTACTTTAGCAATCTAGTAAAAGGGTTCCTTACTTAATAGGCATTTGTATCACATTTTTCTATCCAATACATAAAATAACATAACGGTATGGGCTGTTACACGTATAAATTATAGTGAAATGAAGGATGAACTGAAAATATTTACCATTGAGGAAGTGAGAACGTGCCAGCAATTGTCGGCATTGTCAATGTGAATGCCATAAGCTCTAGTGCGGTTTTTAATATTGGAGATGTTTTTCGGATTGCACCAATCTCAACATCTAAAACATTCTCAGGTGCAGGATCATTTAATACCGGTGAAACGTTATATGTTTATAACCATAAAAGCAATACCAACACGTACGATAAGGATTTTATTGACCAACCAAATAGTTTTAATGTTTAACAATGCCTGAAGCAATGAAATTTAAAATAACGTAGGTGAATATGCATGAATATTTATGTTCAACAGTCAATTCATATAAATATATTGCGGGTAGGCAGTTTAAGCAATTCCTCGATACTGCAGATTGGAACTTCTGGTATTATAAAATCTACAGCACATTTAGCAAACAGTGGCGGTTTTACAGAATTAGCACCAATGCCAACAACGCATCAAGGGTTTGTCATCTCTTCATTTAATACCATTCCTGACCTGTCAAATCAAAGAAAGAATAACAACTAAGTTGTTTAACTTCAAAGGAAGTGATATTTTGCAACAGGAGTTAATCTTTTATCTAAATCAATTAGCTGCAAAAATAAAAAAACAGGAAGAACAATTGGCAAAATTAGAAAAAAATCATGAAGAGCTTCGAAAAACGATTGATTCTTTAAAAAAACAACCACCAGTTAATGTAGAGCGGATTGAATATCATTTCGACCAATTAAAAATTGAAAAACTGGATGGAACGTTGAATATCGGCCTTAACCCAAACGACTTACAAGGGATGGATGAATTTTCCATTGCAACAAACAACCAAATACCACCTTTTTTCCAGAATCCAACATTCATAGAGCAAGTTCGCAATAAATTAAATGACTATATTGATCAGGAATTACCGAAAGTCATTGAAGACATGAAAAATAAGTTGAATTTACAATTGGATAATTCTTTTACTCAATTTATTCAAGAAGATATTCGGAAACAAATGCCAGATCGGATTCAGTTTTATATTCAAAAATTAACACAAGAAAATAGTAATCGCTCACAAGAAGAACAAGAGCAGGAACTGATTCAACGTATTGTTCAAGATATTTCACAAGCCGTCAACGCCTTTTTGAAACAATTCCAGACGAAAGGAGATGGGGGCAATGATAATGGAAGTGACCAACCGTGAGCTTCTCGTTGGTGAAATACACATTGGTAGTGTATCAAGTTCTTCTGTTTTATTTATTGGAGATACGAACTCCATGCAAATGTATTCAGCGTTTGATACGCCAGCAGAATCATTAATTATTTCACCTCTTGTACCAATTGCCCCGGAACCGTAAATATGATAAAACGAGTATCAAAAGTGGATAACATTAAACTTAATACGTTAACAAGTGCATCACAATTACAGATCGGCGATGCAAAGGAAATTCATCTTACGTTAAATGCTTTAGCAATGCTCCGAGATACTGAAATATGGTTCGATCATGAAGGGGATCTTAAAAATTTCCCTATTTTTAACCGGCCAACCATATTCCCTGCATTATATGAACCGTTAATTGTCAAAACAAATAATGTGAAAGGAAAAATTGAAGTTGGAAAAGTGAATATTCTTGGTGTGGCAAGTTCATCGCTCATTCAAATTGGAAGCAATGAATGTATGAAACTTGAATCCCGGATAAAACATATTCGTCATTTGACGATCCCACCAAATGAAAATTCAAATGAACTAAAAAATGATGATGAACGCTGATAGGACATA
>CADBNU010000036.1 GCA_902796085.1 Heyndrickxia coagulans | reverse complement strand
CGGAAAATAGTCAGATATCAGCTAACGTTATTCAAGCAATCTATCATTTACAAGTCCCACAGGAACATATTCGCACGACTGAATATCGAATTAATAATGTGTACGATTATGTGGAAGGCAAGCAAATATTTCGAGGATATGAAGTACGTCATTTATTGGAAGTGAAGGTAGAAGAAATTGCCCAAGTTGGGGAGGTTGTCAATGCGGTTGTTAAAGCAGGGGCTAATGTTATTTACAATGTGCGTTTTGATATCACAAATCGCTCAGAACGGTACAATGAAGCTTTAGTACTAGCGTTAAGAGATGCGCAAAGTAAGGCGCGAACTATATCTGGAGCACTGGGAGTCAATTTGAATCCAATTCCATTTGAAATCACTGAAGCAAAGGAAGGTATCGTACCTGTTCCATTTCAAACTTTTGAGGCTACAAAAGTAGCCGGAGTCAGTACTCCGATTGAACCAGGTCAACTACAGATAAGGGCCAATATTATTGCGAAGTTTGCCTATTTATATACTTAATTAATTCAATCCTATCTATTAAGGATTATCAAGGCAAAGAACATACCGTTCTTTGCCGAATGAAAAGAGTAAGAGTTAAAGGGAGATTGCCATTGTAAAATTATTCTTCGCTATCCGTTGTTTCATCCTCATTTTCAAAGGAATCTTCATACTCAAGCTCATTTTCTGATTTGTCGGACTCTAACTCATTATCATTTGATGGCAAGTCAGATTCTAACTCACTATTGGTTGCCGGTTGATCGTCAGCATCTAAACTTGAATCTGTATTATCTGATTCAGATGGTATTGAATCTACTGGTTGATCTTCTGGTGCTTCTTGACTGTTACTACATGCTCCTACAAACAAAAGGGCAAGTGTTACTAATGAAAAGACGAAAATTTTTTTGAATTTCATCATATCCCTCCTTAAAATAATTTGCTAGTGGAAACACAACTCCTTTCTATATTGAAGTTACTGTTATTATATACAAGCATTATTACGAAAATTGTCGATTAACTTATTTCTAAATGACTTTTAAATAAGTTGATAAATATGTTGATAGAAGGAAATGTAGTTTTCAAATATTAATAGATCGTGATAAAAGATAGCGAATTGTAAAAAAAGAATGATTTTTTAGATTGATCTTACAAAAAGAGGTTGTCCAACAAGTCTTAAAAGTAATTTTTATTCTTGAAGTATGAGTTGGCGGAGACTCCAGCGAGAAAACAAGAGCCGAAGATGTGCTTGTGTGCTTTAGATGATGAGGTCGTGCTACTGGATCGAGTCCGCCAACATACCAAAAAATTAGACTTTCTGGACAACTTTTTTTGTTGTCATTTTAGTGTTCATTCTCATCAGCTACTAAGGCAGTGGAATTACCCGTTCTGGTTGAATAATCTTATTTTTATAATGTCGCTTGTTATGGTCCTTTGAATTGAAATTAATTACCTGCAAGCATTTTACCGAGCGGTCCATTTTCATCAATAATATCTTGAATGTCGTAAATAGAAATAGGAAACATTGGAAAACCATAGGCATAAGGCACTAAATCGTACAGCTGAAAATATATGACGACTGTTTTATCGGCAATATAGAAATCTTGGTCAGGCTTTATCTCTCTAAATTCATTGATTACAGGTAAATCCCGCTTTTTAATTTGTTCTTTAATTATCCTTGAGATGATTTCAATATAATTGCTACCAGGTTTAAATAAGTCCTTTAACTGGTATTGTTTACCTGTTATAACATTAAATGTTAATGCCTCCAAATATGTCATACCGTGGGCTGCACGATCAGGATAAGCATAATTTGATAAGGTGAGACTTAAAATATCACGCTGATTATTTTTTATTTCAAAGGAACCAACCATTTCAACTATAACGGAGGGCATATTTCCAAATTGTATATCCATTAATTTTTGTGTGTGGTTGATAATTGTTCGATTGATGTGTTGTTCAATTTGCCTGTTTTGTAACTGTGTGACTTGTGGATAATATACATATTTTTGGGGTCCATCACTTACCTTCATAGTTTGAATAGTGACAGGAAACGAAATGGGCATAGACCTCTTCCTTTCATTTTTTAACTATTGTATGCAAGAAGAGGGGGATGGTATCTAAATTCTTGAGAAAGGGAAAACATCAGAAACTGTCACTAAACTCATATATCAACATGTCTCGCCCATAAATGAACAATCCGATAATAATAGCTTTATTATGAAATAAGTATTTCGAATCTAATAAAATGCGGCTTTCTCCTTTCTGTCATTCGTTATATTTTGGAATGTATTCTAGTGAATCCTCTTAACAAAATAATTAATTATTAAATTTCCAAAGATATGTGAATTCGTGACAGTAATTTCTTTAAATTAAAAGGTACACTAGTGAAAACGTTAGAAGCAATTATATTTTCAGTCCATACTTTTATGATAAAAGTGTGATGACTTATGTAGTGAAAAATAGTCAAATACTTGTTTGTAATCGTTTGTCCTGTAGTGACTGTATAAATAAATGTTAATAATAATTGGAATGCTTGTCACATAAATATGGTATAGAGAATAGATTTCAGGTTATAGAAATAAAAGGAGAAGAATGTATGAATTCATTTTTGCGCGGGACGATCATTTTAGCTGGAGCAGCCTTTATTAGTGAATGTATTGAGTTTTTAATTAATTTAACATTGGCAAAGGAACTTGGGGAGTATGGAATAGGTCAATATATGACCGTTATTCCGGTGATCGGCTTACTTATGATTATTGCTAGCTTT
>CADBNU010000035.1 GCA_902796085.1 Heyndrickxia coagulans | reverse complement strand
TTTTGCCCATTCACTACTTGTAATTTTAAGTTTTCCAGCTGAAATAATATTCGGGATGTTACCAGGAATTAGCATTCCACCACTAATTAATAATCCCATTAAAATAGCTTTAACAGTTTCCGGATTCATCGCTTGACTGATCTCAGCAGCAGCTAACGTTGCATTATCTAACACTGAAGAGATAATATTAACCCAAAACAACATCGCTGGATGTAAATCTAATAAATATGTATTAATTAACGGTTCAAAACCCGCACCAAGCATGGTAAGTCCAAAAACAAATAAGTAAACTTTTACTGCACGAACGATAATATCATCGTAAGACTCTTCTTCCTGTTGGACTCGTCCTTCCAATTCATCGTTACGTTTTACAAGCAAAGCTGCAATTAATCCCAAAACAATAACACCAGAAATAATATATATTCCAACTAATTCTAGTAAATAGAAAAAATCTCCTCCCATTCTACTTACTACAATAGTAGATAATGGCTCACCAATTGGTGTAAGTGCCGCGCCTAATCCAATCGAAAAACACGATAAAATAGTAAGTAATATGGTGTTTTTTCGATCGAGTGACAAGTGACCAACAATAAGAACTAAAACAAGGGCAGCAATAATTGCGGTAATAACACTGGATAATAGTCCTAGCAGAATAACAATAAGTGCAACAAAAAGAGAAAACGGAATTTTGTTACTCATTTGATAAATGGCATTGCCTAATTGATCTTGAAACCATTTAAATAAAAGTCCTGCAATCAAAACAGCCATAGTAATTTCAATTGGATTCACTAATGCATGCAAAAGTAGCTGTGAGTTAAATGCTTGTCCTACAAAAGCTGCAATAATCCCCATAACAAATAAAAAGTATTCAAGATTATGTTCTACTACCTTAACAGTAAACGGGATAATAAAAACAAGTATTAATATGATCAACAATCCTATTGTCATGCCATCCATTTTTTCACATCCTTTCTTTATGATTTTATTCTAACTTATCAAATTATATTTTGAATTATAATTAAATTTGAGCCATTCAAAAGCTAGATTTTCTTTTAATTAAGTCTGTCGTAATATACACAGTCTTTGCAACTTTTCTTCCACTCATTCTTTCACAACAAAGATCAACAGCCGTTTCCCCCATTAATTCTGGGTATACTTGCACTGTTGTTAATGGTGGGGTAATCATATGGGAAATGCTCATATTATACATTCCGATGATATTAACTCGTGCTGGTACATCTAGTAATTCTTCATGAAGCGCTCGAATACCTCCTATTGCTATTAAATCATTATGAATAAAAAAAGCTGTCGGCAACTGTATACCATGTTCTTTAATTGCTTGCTTCATAAGTATATAACCAGTATTCTTTTCAAACGTTTCACTTAAGTATATGTAAGATTCATTAAGTAAATTTTTTTCTTTCATGTAAAAATAAAAAGCACTTTCAATATGACTTCTAATTTTACTATAATGAATTTCATCTTTATTTCCTTGACCAATTAAACCAATTTGTCGGTGGCCATTGTCCAGTAAATAATCAATCACTTGCTTCATTGTATAACGGCAATCCGTTAATACCGCATCAAATTTCCCTTCATTCGGGCAGCTATCTACAAAAACAAAAGTATCACTAATCTCAGAAAGAATTTTAATCTGATCCTGTGGAATCTCCCCTATTGCGATAATACCTGAAAATTGTTTAAAACGAACGATTGATTCAATTTCACTGTTGTTAGCGACAAATAGATTAAACTTTTTTTCCTTTGCTCTTTTTTCTATTCCTCTTTGAATATGGAAATAATGTATTCTTTCCAATTCTTCAATTCTCATTTGATTATGAATAACAAGTAGCGAGGTATTTTTTCGACGTTTTACTTTATATTCATAAGACAACTCTTCTGCTATTTGTAAAATGTTTTTCCTTTTTTCATTAGAAATTGATAAAGTTGGGTCACCACTTAATACTCTTGAAACACTTGCAATTGAAACGCCAGCCTTTTTCGCAATATCTTTTATCGTTGCCAATTTTCTCCTCCTTTAGATGATACGAATAATCTAACCATAAAAGATACAACTTTTATATTTTCAAAGAATTATAATTTTGATCTCCCATGATGGCAATTTATGTAAAACAAGGAAACTTTCGAATTTTATAATAAAACTTTGAAGTTTTCGGTACAAACAATATAAAATAACTTATAAACAGATAAGTTTAGTAAAAAAAGAAAAATTTTACCGAACTCCATCCGTTTACTAACATTATTTTTAACTTGAGGAAATTCTTGAACCATGCATAAAATAAAGTAATATAAAAATATTGTGAGGTTTATTATGATTAAAAAACTACTGCAACTATATCCAGGGATCCTTATTCAAGACTATCCACGATTTGACCAAAACTACTACTGTTTTTTTCATGAACAAACAAATGAGTATATTTCAATCCCTAAGCAACAATTAACAGATAGAGAAGTTTTATTGTTAGAAACGATTTTAACGAAAGTTCAGCAAACAGCAACTTTTTTAAATAATTCTCCTTCACAACAAATTTGGCACCGTTTTTTATTTGAAAACGGTGAACTTCCAAAGACGAATAATCGAATTCGATTCATTTTTTTTCAATTAAATTCAAGTGTGAGTTATCAAAACTTTACAGACTCCATCTATTCCTTTTTTCAAGACAATATAACCCTGGTTTGGCTGAACGAGCTAAATGGGTTCATAATCGAACGAGAGACAGAAACTACTATGCAACAAGAAGATTTTTTATCATTTCAAGATCTAATACTAACAGACTTTTATTTAGATATAGATATGTATATTGGACGCTTTTTTGAAGTGACTGATCAATTAAAAAATCATTTTTATAGAGAACAGTACTATTTTCAAATAATACGAAAGGTGTTGCCAGAAAAACATTTGTACACCTTTATGACTGCTTTTCCATCCGTGATTATCCGAACGGAATGGAGAAAAATGAATGAAATATTCACAGAAGAATATACCGATATCTTTCAAAATGACAAAGAACTCGTAAATATGATAAAGGTTTATCTTGAAAATAATTCAAATATGAGTTTAGCAGCAAAAAAATTATACATGCACCGTAATAGTTTACAATACAAGCTTGATAAATTTATTAAGCGAACATCCATTGATATAAAAGATTTTAACGGAGCTATTTCCGTTTATTTTATCTGTGTTTATGGTGAAATTGCAGAACGAATTTACTAAATCTACAAATTCATAGGCAAAATGCCAGAAAAATGGTTAGAATCTTTGGGCAGTTTTACATTCTATAATGAAAGCATTTTCATTAAAATAAAGATATATTAGAAAATGGTTTCCCTAGGAGGTTGTAGAAATGGCAGAACTAAAACTTGATCATATTTATAAAATTTACGACAATAACGTCGAAGCTGTAACAGATTTTAACCTTCATATTAAAGATAAAGAATTTATTGTATTTGTTGGCCCTTCTGGTTGTGGTAAATCTACTACTTTAAGAATGATTGCTGGTCTCGAAGAAATTTCAAAAGGTGAGTTCTATATTGATGGAAAGTTAATGAATGATGTAGCCCCAAAAGACAGAGATATCGCTATGGTTTTCCAAAACTATGCCTTATATCCTCATATGTCTGTCTACGACAATATGGCATTCGGGTTAAAACTAAGAAAAGTACCAAAAGATGAAATCGATCGCCGTGTTAAAAATGCTGCACAAATTTTAGGTTTAGAACAATACTTAAATCGAAAACCAAAAGCACTTTCTGGTGGACAGCGTCAACGGGTTGCCTTAGGTCGTGCAATTGTTCGTGATGCTAAAGTATTCCTAATGGACGAGCCGTTATCAAACTTAGATGCGAAGCTACGTGTACAGATGCGTACTGAAATTATTAAACTACATCAACGATTAAACTCAACAACGATCTATGTTACTCATGATCAAACTGAAGCAATGACAATGGCAACACGGATTGTAGTTATGAGGGATGGAAAAATTCAACAAGTTGGAACACCGAAAGAAGTATACGATAAACCTGAAAACGTATTTGTTGGCGGTTTTATCGGTTCACCTGCGATGAACTTCTTTAATGGTAAAATAATAGGAAACGAACTAATTATCGGTCAAACGAAGTTACAAATTCCAGAAGGTAAACTGAAAGTTTTAAAAGAAAGAGGATATATCGGTAAGGAAGTAACCTTTGGTGTCCGTCCAGAAGACATTCATGACGAACTCGTATTTACAGAATCAGCTCCAGGAGCAACAATTACAGCTCAAATCGATGTAGTCGAGTTAACCGGTGCTGAAGTAATGCTTTATAGTAAATTAGAAAATTATGATTTTATCGCTAGAATTGATGCTCGTACTGATATTCAACCAAATCAGACAATTAAATTAGCATTTGATATGAATAAGGCCCATTTCTTTGATAAAGATACGGAAGAACGAATTAAATAAATAAAAAAAGCTTCAAAAAGTCAATATTAGACTTTTTGAAGCTTTTTTACTTCCAATCTTTTAGAGTATCCTCGATACAATCATAGTTGAAACACGACTACATTTATCGTATACCCTTATATTATTGTGTTCGATCGCTTCTTTTATCAATCATCAATCGTAAATGTGTAAATTGTTTTCGCTTCATAATAATCTTCTGGACCAATAATGATAGATGGAAAATGAGAATGATGAATAGCATCGGGCAGCCCTTGAGTCTCTAAACATAATGCCAAATATTTCTTCGCTTTTACACCTTCTGCTGTTTGATATTCTCCCCCTATTTGATTGCCTGTGTAAACCACTACACATGGTTGATTTGTTTCAACAATTAATTTTCGGCCAGTTTCGTGATCCCTTAAAATAATTTCTTCATTAAAATGATCATCTAATAAAAATGGGTGATCGTAACCGTTCCCTACAAGAATATTTTGCTCATTTTTCGACAATTTACCATCCAATATTTTACGACTATTTCTGAAATCAAATACCGATCCTTCAACATGAGAAATTTTCCCAGTAGGGATGAATTGTTTGTCCAATTCCAAAAAACGATGACTTTTTAATGTTAATTCATGGTTTAATATATCTTTTTTTGCATTACCCGATAGATTAAAATAGGAATGATTGGTTATATTTAACAATGTCTTTTGATCCGTGTAACCTTTACAAGTAAAAACCCATTGATTATCATTATTCAGTAAATAGGTGACTTGTAACCGTACATTCCCAGGATACCCCTCTTCACCATCCGGACTTACATAAGAAAAACGAATACCTACAGCAGAGTCCGTTTTTATCTCTTCTGCATCCCAAACCCTTTCATGTAATCCTTGATATCCACCATGTAAATGATTGTTACCTTCATTTTTTGGTAATTGATATACTTTGCCTTCTAATTCAAATTCACCCTGACCTATTCTACCTGCTACTCTTCCGATTAATGCCCCAAAATATGTTTTATTGCTTATATAATCCTCTACATTATTAAAACCTAAAACGATATTTTCGAACATGCCATTTCTGTCTGGTGCCAGTATTTCTGTAACAATACAACCAAGATTTGTACATGTTAATCGCATACCATTATTGTTCTCTAATGTATATGTATAGATTTTTTGGCCATTTAAACTTCCAAAATCATTTGTTCTAATTTCCATTCTATATCCCCCCTATATAAAGATACTGTAAAATAAATTCAAAAAGGTGATTAATTCAAGTAATAAAAGAAGCTCGACAAATTCTAACAATCTAACAAAAGTTTCCCGGGAAATCCCCATATTTCGATGCAGTTCTCAAACTTAACAAAGAGCGTTGTTCACACTGTTCACATGAAAAATGATGGTCTTAACCTCCACGTTCACTTAAACGCTTTCATTTTTTGTAACTTAATATTCTACTAAAATTCTATCATATCTCTTCATGTGATGACATCCTTTTCTCTTTTTTATTAACGAAAGTAAATATCCTATTTCATGAAATACGAAATCTTTTTTGTTTATCTTATGATATTGTCGTTTGTTAAACAATGACGTTTGCATACATTTATACTTAGTAAATTGAGGGAAATTGGAGCATAAAAAGACAATATTATACAATGTCTTTTCAAATACAAAAGACTGTCACATTAATCCATCAGGCAAAACCATTTATCTTTAAACGAACAATAAATGAGTATGCCTTCAGGTTTAATGGACAGTCTTTTTTAATTAATTTACCATTCCTCTTACTTTTTCCATTACAGCAGTTTGCAGACGGTTCACCTTTTCTTCACTATCTTTTAAAGACTGGCCAACGACACTAAAGTAAAA
>CADBNU010000034.1 GCA_902796085.1 Heyndrickxia coagulans | reverse complement strand
TATTGTCAGGCTTTTAGACATTTAATTGATATCAATTGAATCTATAATTTGGTCATATATATTTAAGTTTTCTTCATAAGATGCTGATGCATAGGAGAATATATAGGCCGTATTGTCAACGATTATAATCCTTTGATTAACTTTAATTCCTGTCTGCTCAGTAATGGCTTCTGTGAATTCAATTCCATTTGCATTTGTCTTCATAGAAACTTCTTCATATTCAATTCCATAGTTTGACGATGCGATCGAAATGTATTCTTCAGGTGTCATTTTCATTGGCAGTTGCTCTACTGCTGCGTTAATAATGATGGTTTGATCCGCATTAGCTATCTCAAAAGTCGGAATCAATTGACTTTCTGCTATTGTTTCTGAAAAAGTATTTGGATATATAAATGTAATAGCACCAACTTCCACAATCACTTGATTTCCATCTTCAGTTACATTAAACGTATAATCTTCATCAATATTATTGTCATGATGCTCAGTCTCTTCTTTATCGTTATTTAAATCATCTTCATTTGTAGAGTCATCGGTTTTATTCTCGATATCTTTGTTATTTTCTTGGTCGTCCGTTGCTTCATCTTCTTTATCATCGGTCTCTTCATTGTTTACATGTTCACTTTCGTTCTCTTCTATTTTTGATTCTTCATTTACGTCTTTGTTCGAGTCTCCATTGTTGCTACAGCCCACAAGTAAAATGACACCAAGGAAAATACTTGACAGTAAATACTTTAGATTCATGCTCTCCCCCACATTCTATGATGTTAAAATTTTTTGCCTTCAGTGAGGCCTCAATTTTAAATAGTATGCAAATTAAATGAGATGATGACAAAAAATTCAGAAATCAGTTCTATACGTGATGGATATAGTTTTTAAGTAAATATATTTAAGCAAATTTTTATAAAATATATTGACCAAACACTTTTATGTTGTTAATATATTTTTATTAAAATTTTATAATCGTATTAGTGATGAAGTTTGTGGGTAACACTACAAATGGAGCAGCTTCTGGAGAGACCGTTTTTCGGCGCCGAAGGATTCACAATCTCAGGCAAAAGGACAGAAGAGTAACTATGATTGGTTATTCTATTTGTTTATTGAGATTGGAGAACTCCAATCTTTTTTATTTTTATAGAAAAATTTATATAGGAGCGGTTGTTATGGAAACAAAGCGTGCAGTCGTTAGTGTTGTTGGGAAAGATCAAATTGGTATTATTTCTCATGTTACATCGGTTTTAGCAAATAACAAAGTCAACATATTAGATATTAGTCAAACAATTTTACAGGATTTTTTTACAATGATGATGATTGTTGATGTAACAAACATTTCAAGTTTAGAGGATTTACAAGCTCAGTTAGATGAAGTTGGTAAAAAATTAGCACTTACGATTCATGTGCAAATGGAAGAGATTTTTCGTTCGATGCATCGGATTTAATGATATTAATGATAAGGAGTAAGGAAAATGGACATCACACTAAATGAAATGCTTGAAACAATTCGCATGGTACAAATGGAAAATCTGGATATTCGAACGGTTACGATGGGAATTAGCTTGAAAGATTGTGCTGATGCAGATTTCAATAAAATGAAGGATCGCATATACGGGAAAATTACTCACTATGCAGGTCAATTAAAAAGTGTTGCTGAACAAGTAGAAAAAGAGTATGGCATCCCGATTATAAATAAACGGATTTCAGTAACACCGATTGCAGAAATTTTAGGTGATCGTTCTGTAAGTGAAGCGGTCGAAATCGCTAAAACCTTAGATCGAGCGGCTAAGGATTTAGACGTTGATTTTCTTGGTGGATTCTCAGCACTCGTACATAAAGGAATGACAAAGGCAGATGCAACATTAATAGAAGCAATTCCAGAAGCCTTAACTGTTACGGATCGGGTTTGTTCTTCTGTATCGATTGGGAATACGAAGGCTGGTATCAATATGGATGCAGTCCGTAAAATGGGCGAAATAATTAAAGAAGCAGCTGAAAAAACAAAAGAACAAAATGGTATTGCTTGTGCAAAGTTAGTTGTCTTTTGTAATCCAGTTGAAGATAATCCATTTATGGCTGGTGCTTTTCACGGTGCAGGCGAGGGAGAAGTCGTCTTAAACGTAGGGGTTAGTGGTCCAGGCGTTGTCCTTAATGCATTGAAACGACATCCAGATGCTGATCTTGGTGAAGTTTCCGAAGTAATTAAAAAAACTGCCTTCAAAATAACTCGTGCAGGTGAATTAATCGGCCGGGTTGTGGCAAAACGTCTTGGCGTTCCGTTTGGAATTATGGATTTGTCCCTTGCACCTACCAATGCAATGAATGATAGTGTGGCAGAAATTTTAGAAGAAATGGGCTTAGAACGAGTTGGTACCCATGGCACAATCGCAGCACTTGCTTTAATGAACGATGCTGTAAAAAAAGGTGGCGCGATGGCAAGTTCCTATGTTGGTGGTTTAAGTGGTGCATTTATTCCGGTAAGTGAGGATAACGGGATGATACGTGGTGTACAAGAAGGTGCGTTGACATTATCTAAGTTAGAAGCAATGACTTGCGTATGTTCTGTAGGATTGGACATGATTGCTGTTACCGGTGATGCTTCAGCTGAAACATTATCTGCCATTATTGCTGACGAAGCTGCTATCGGAATGATCAATAAGAAAACGACCGCTGTTCGTATTATCCCTGTGCCAGGTAAGAAAGCGGGAGAGATGGTAGAATTTGGTGGCTTATTAGGGCGTGCACCAATTATGGAAGTGAATCAATATAATTCAGTGAAATTTATTCAACGTGGCGGCCGAATTCCAGCACCTATACAAGCATTAAGTAATTAAAAAAGTTTTTGGGGATTTTTAATAGGTACGTTGATGAACGTACATCCAGTGGCACAGCTTCAGCTACCTCAAGCGCGCAAAGGCGTTTGAGGGCTGAGGCTCGTGTGCCTTAAGCTTACACTTTGGATACAAAAGCTTTTACTGTTCCTGCTGGAGTCGTCGCCTTTCTTCAAAAATCGCTTTTTATAACTTATGTGACAGCCCGTTTAGCTTTTACCCCGTTTGGACATAATGTTTCTTTGCTATTTCTTGTATGGTGGTCATTTGTTGAATATCAATATTACCTCCACTCACAATCACTCCACATTGTTTTGAACGGATGTGTTGGTGGTAACGAAATAAAGCAGCAATTGCAGCAGCACCTGCTCCTTCAACAAGTGTTTTATTCCGTTCTAACATGTATAAAATACTACATGCGATTTCTCCATCAGTAACGGTGATGATATCATCTACATAGTTTTCAATAATTGGTAATGTTTTTTTACCAGGATTTTGTACAGCAATTCCTTCAGCAATTGTTGAGATGGCAGATGGTACATGTAACTGTATATTTCGAAAACTGCGGTAAATAGGTGATGCCAAATTGGACTGCACTCCGATAATTTTAATTGTTGGTTTTATATTTTTCGCAGCTACAGCTATACCGCTTATTAAACCGCCACCGCCAACGGGAACAATAATCGTATCTAGTTCGTTTATTTCATGTAGTAATTCGATTGCAACAGTTCCTTGTCCTGCCATTACATCATAGTCATCAAAGGGATGGATATAAACTTTTCCAGAATCTAGTTCTTTTAGTGATGCTTGAAAAGCTTCGTCAAAGTTTTCTCCTGTTAAAACGACATCGGCACCATATGCTTTCGTTGCATTCACTTTATTTAGTGGCGTATGTTTCGGCATATAAATCGTGGCTTTAACATTTGCCTTCTTTGCTGCATATGCAACTCCTTGTGCGTGGTTACCAGCGGAGGCTGTAATTACTCCTTGCCTCCGCAATTTTTCTGGCAATTGCATCATTTTATACAAAGCACCGCGAATTTTAAATGCACCTGTTTTTTGTTGGTTTTCCATTTTAAAATAAACTTTTTTACCAACGATACGATTGGTCGTTTCGGAAGTCATCACTGGTGTTTGATGAACAAATTGAGATAGTTTCTTGTAAGCCTCATTAATCTTGTCACTTGTTAAATAATCCCCATGGTATACACACACTCCTTAGTTTTTCGCTAATTGTTTTACCTCTTGTTCCTTTTCTTGTTCGGGTTTTTGGATAAATGGCATTAATGCCCGTAAATCGCGACCGACTTGTTCAATTGGATGTTCTTTTTCACGGTTGTTGATTGCATTGAACTGTGGTCGATTAACCTGATTTTCTAAGATCCAATCTTTAGCAAACTTACCAGATTGAATATCTGCTAATACTTCCTTCATTCTTTCCTTTGTCTCATTATTTATAACCCGTGGTCCTGAAACAAAGTCACCCCATTGAGCCGTATCTGAAATGGAATATCTCATGTATGCTAGACCGCCTTCATACATTAAATCTACGATGAGTTTCATTTCATGCAAAACTTCAAAATATGCTGCTTCAGGTTGATAGCCTGCTTCTGTTAACACTTCGAATCCAGTTTTAACAAGTTGAGATAACCCGCCACAAAGTACAGCTTGCTCGCCGAATAAATCTGTTTCAGTTTCTTCTTTAAATGTTGTCTTTAAAACACCGGCACGGGCAGCTCCAATGCCTTTTGCATATGAGAGAGCAAGATCCTTTGCTTCACCGGTTACATCTTGATGAATTGCATACAATGCTGGTACGCCAGCACCTTCAGTAAAAGTACGGCGAACGATATGACCTGGCCCTTTTGGAGCAACGAGGAAAACATCTACATCTGCTGGTGGTTTTACTTGGCCATAGTGAATATTGAAACCATGAGCAAAAACAAGGGCAGCTCCTGATTTAAGATTCGGTTTTATATTTTCTTCATAAACTTTTGGTTGTACCTCGTCTGGCATTAAAACCATGACAACCTCAGCGAGACTAACAGCGTCTGCTACTGGTAAAACAGTAAACCCATCTTCTTTTGCTTTTTCGAAAGATTTACCTTGTCTTAATCCAATAATAACATCATGACCATTATCTCTTAAGTTTTGCGCATGGGCATGACCTTGTGAACCATATCCTAATATCGCAATTTTTTTCCCTTGTAATACATCCCTTTCAATATCCTTTTCCAGTACAACTTTAACCATAAAAATTCCTCCTTCATTTATTATTAAATAGAAATTGTATTCATTTCAGATACTTGTGGTTGATAGCCGCGTAAAAACGCCGTAATCCCTGTTCGGGTAATTTCCTTTATTCCATAGGATTTCAATAACTCAATTAATGCATTGATTTTTTCAGGCTTTCCTGTTACCTCAACAACAAGGCTGTCCTTACTAACATCGATGATTGTTGCCCGAAAAGGTAATATGAGACTTTGAATTTCTGCTTGGTGTTGTCTTGAGGCAGAAACTTTAATCAGCGCAAGTTCTCGAACTACATGAGCTTTATCTGTTATGTCTTGAACTTTTATTACATCAATTTGCTTATTTAATTGTTTCGTCAACTGTTCAACTTTTAGGTGATCGGCAACATCGATAACAAAGGTCATTTTGGAAATGCCTTCTTTTTCTGACTCACCAACAGTAATACTTTCAATATTGAATTGACGTTTTGTTAGCATGCCTGTTACTCGATTTAAAACACCGCTACGATTTTGTACCGTAGCTGTTATAATCCGTCTCATTTTTTCACTCCTTTTCTACACCAATCATTTCATGTAATCCTTTTCCTGGAGCAACCATTGGATTAACACATTCACTTTGTGCAATGTGACAATCGACTACAATTGGACCGTCTGTATGAAAAACTTGTTCTAACTTATTTCGAGCACTTCTTTCATCTTCGATTAAGACACCAGGAATTCCATAACTTTCCGCAAGTTTAATAAAATCGGGGTTATAGGAAAATACAGATTCAGAAATACGTTTTTCATAGAATGTTTCTTGCCATTGACGAACCATTCCTAATGCTTGATTGTTAAGAATTATGACTTTGACTGGAAGATTTCTTTCTCTGATCACAGCCAATTCTTGTAATGTCATTTGGAATCCGCCATCCCCTAAAAGGGAAACTACAGTATCATTTGGTGCAGCAAGTTGTGCCCCTATAGCTGCAGGTAAACCAAATCCCATTGTTCCAAGTCCTCCTGAAGTAACCCACCGGTTCGGCTTCTTAAATTGATAGTATTGTGCAGCCCACATTTGATGCTGACCAACATCGGTTGTCACAATAGCATCCCCTTTTGTAATTTCAAAAATTTGCTGCACAAGCCATTGTGGTGAGAGATGCTCTTTAGGTTTTTCATACCAAAGAGGTTTTTCTTTTTTATATTGATTTAAATGATAATTCCATTCACTATGATCTGGAGTTTCAGTTTCATGTTTTAATAATAGTTTTAAAACTTCTTTTGCATCACCGACTAATGGAATCTCTGTGTCTACGTTCTTACTAATTTCAGCTGGATCAATATCAATATGGGCAACTTTTGCATTTGGAGCGAAATGTTCAACATTTCCGGTTAAGCGATCATCAAAACGGGCACCAATATTGATTAATAGATCACATTCTGTTAGTGCCATATTTGCTGCATATGTTCCATGCATGCCTGCCATACCTAGGAAAAGTGGATGGTCACCAGGAAAGCTTCCTAAGCCTAAAAGCGTATTTGTTACTGGTAATTGGTATTTTTCTGCAAATTGTTTCAACTCACAAGAGGCTTCAGCAAATAAAACACCTGCTCCCGCAAGCACAACTGGTTTTTTTGCATGTTTTAAGCTTTCAAGTAGTTTCACAACTTGTAAAGGATTTGGAAAGATTGTCGGTTGATAACCTTGTAAATGAACTTTGACATTCTTTTCTACTTTAATAGGCTCTGATAATTCTTGCGAAATGTTTTTCGGAATATCAATAACAACGGGTCCTGGTCTTCCTGTCGTTGCGATATAAAAGGCCTCTTTAATAATTTTTGGTAAGTCTTCAATTTTGTTAACTTGATAATTATATTTTGTAATCGGTGTTGTGATACCAATGACATCAGCTTCTTGAAATGCATCAGTCCCTATAACCCCTTTTGCAACTTGACCGGTCAGGATAACTAAGGGTAGTGAGTCAATCATTGCATCCGCAATTCCGGTCACAAGATTTGTCGCTCCGGGTCCAGATGTAGCTAACACAACACCAGGTTTTCCAGTGATTCGTGCATAACTTTCAGCTGCATGAATCGCTCCTTGTTCATGGCGAGTTAGAATATGTTGAAAAGATGCCTTTTTACGATACAGAGCATCATAAATTGGTAATACAGCTCCACCTGGGTAACCAAACACAAATTCCACATTTTGCTCGGTCAGAGCATCAATTAAAATGTCCGAACCTGTTACTTGTTGAACTTGCTCTTTTTGCTTCTTAACAACTTTTAGACTCACTTTTTGTTACCTCCTAAATAATTTTTAGAAAAGGAGTTATAAAAAAAGACTCTATTCACCCCATCACTGCTGCAAAATGGCAGCTTGCTTGGGGAGAAAAGAGCCTCCTTTCCTCGGTACCACCCAAATTTATAGTATCCTTGCGAATACTACCTCATGAAGCTAGTAGCTTCCATTTTTGGTAACGGGTAAATCCATACCCGGGTAAACCTAATAAGGAAATCCGTTCAGCTTACCACTCAAGGATGATCTGGAAACAATATGTATTCCAGGCTTCCACCATCCCTGGATCGCTAGGATACATTTTAGATTGTTTCCCATTCCTCTCATCGCATTTCAAAAAAGATTCATTTGTTTAACGATTTAAAATATTGATAATTTAAAAAGGAGTCTATTACATAAAATTAATTTCGTCAATAGCTTTTACAAAAATTTTAGAAAAAGTTTTTTTATCTAAAGCTATTGAAAAATCAAAAAATAAATTTATAATGTTCTATAAAACTTCGAAGGGGTGAACAATTTGCAATGGTTAGCAAAAATTAGTTCTTTTGCTGGGAATACGTTTGCGATTTGGATCATTATTTTTGCTAGTTTAAGTTATTTTTTCCCTACAGGTTTTACCTGGATTGCCCCACATATTTCGTTATTATTAGGCATTATTATGTTTGGTATGGGGCTTACTTTAACAGTAGATGACTTTAAAACTGTATTGAAGATACCTAAAAGTGTTTTTATTGTATCTGTAGCCCAATATACAATCATGCCACTCATGGCATTTGGATTAGCATACTTATTTCAACTTCCCCCAGAACTTGCAGCAGGTGTTATTCTCGTAGGTTGTGCACCGGGTGGAACAGCTTCTAATGTGATGACATTTTTAGCTAAAGGGAATACTGCTTTATCAGTTTGTGCTACAGCAGTATCAACTTTACTCGCACCTATCTTGACACCGTTTTTGACATGGCTTTTAGCAAGTCGCTGGATGGATGTTTCATTTTGGACGATGTTTAAAACAGTCATTCAGGTTGTTTTACTTCCAATTGTCTTAGGAATTCTTATGCAATACTTCTTTCAAAAACAAGTAAAAAAAGCTGTTGCTATATTACCGCTTATTTCCGTTATTGGGATTGTCGGAGTAGCTTCTGCTGTTGTTTCCGTTAATCGCGATTCTTTATTTGTAAATGGTTTCCTTATTTTCTTAGTTGTCTTATTACATAATGGTCTTGGATTATGTTTAGGTTATTGGGTAGCGAAACTATTTCGGTTAAACTATGCTGATCAAAAGGCGGTTTCTATAGAAGTCGGTATGCAAAATTCCGGACTAGCATCATCGCTAGCGACCCTTCACTTTGCGCCGTTGGCAGCAATACCGAGTGTCATTTTCAGTGTTTGGCACAATATATCGGGACCAATTTTAGCAACGTATTGGAGTAGAAAAGAAGAGACAAAAAGAAAACTAGTTACTGATGAAAAAACGTTAAATAACTAGTCTTTTTATTTACTAGTTAAGTTTATGCAAATACAAATAAAAAATGAAAGGTGGATCTTATAATGAGGAATGAGAAAGATTTACGAATTAAAAGTCATGCCTTTGATGGACCAGTTCGATCACCTAACCGGGCGATGCTTCGCGCAGTTGGTGTAACAGATGAGGATTTTAAGAAACCAATGATAGGTGTCGCTAGTACTTGGGCAGAAGTAACCCCATGCAATATTCATTTAAATGATTTGGCGTCACGAGCTAAACAAGGTGTTCGAGATGCTGGTGGGGTGCCTCTTATTTTTAATACGATCACTGTTTCTGATGGCATTTCAATGGGAACACAAGGAATGCGCTATTCATTACCAAGTCGAGATTTAATTTCAGATTCGATTGAAACAGTAGTTAGTGCAGAAAATATGGATGGACTTGTAGCCATTGGTGCTTGTGATAAAAACATCCCAGGTTGTTTAATGGGGATTGCTAATGCTAATGTTCCAGCGGTGTTCGTTTATGGAGGAACTATTAAACCAGGTAAATTAAATGGCAAAGATATTGATATTGTGTCTGTTTTTGAAGGGGTTGGGCGTTTTAATGCTGGACAAATTGATGCTAAAGAATTAAGTGAAATAGAATGCTCAGCATGTCCTGGTGCTGGTGCTTGCGGGGGTATGTATACTGCGAACACAATGGCATCGGCTGTAGAAGCATTAGGTATGAGTTTGCCAAGTAGCGCTTCTCACCCTGCAGAATCTAATGAAAAAGTGGACGATGTATATGCTGCAGGGAAAGCTGTTTACAATTTACTTGAAAAAGGGATTTATCCAAAAGATATTATGACAAAAAAAGCTTTTGAAAATGCGATTACAGTAGTAATGGCATTAGGAGGATCAACAAACGCATTTTTACATTTACTGGCCATTGCACATACCGTTGGTGTTGATTTAACGTACGATGATTTTAATCGAATTCAAGAAAAAACACCTCATATTGCTGACTTAAAACCTAGCGGAAAATATGTTATGCAAGATTTATTTGAAGCCGGCGGTACTCAAGCTGTTATGAAACTTTTATATGATGCTGGTCTATTGCATGGAGACTGTTTAACCGTTACTGGAAAGACATTGGCTGAAAATCTTGAAGACGCACCAAAATTAAAAGATGGGCAAAAAGTTGTTATGCCGTTGGACAAGCCTTTACGCAAAGATGGTCCACTTATTGTATTGAAAGGAAATCTAGCACCTGAAGGGGCTGTCATTAAGATGTCTGGAGTTAAAGTAGATCATCATACAGGACCCGCCCGTGTGTTTGATACAGAAGAAGAGGCAACAGCAGCTGTGTTAAATAATGAGATAAAAGAAGGAGACGTCATTATCGTTCGGTATGTAGGTCCTAAAGGTGGACCTGGTATGCCTGAAATGCTCTCCCTTTCTGGCATAATTGTAGGAAAAGGGTTAGATGAAAAAGTTGCCCTACTAACTGATGGCCGCTTCTCGGGTGGTACTCATGGTTTAGTAATTGGACATATTGCTCCAGAAGCTCAAGTTGGTGGACCGATCGCGCTTATTCAAGATGGTGATATCGTCACAATCGATCCAGGAAAGAAAGAATTATCTGTTGCTTTATCTGAAGAAGAATTTGAAAAGCGGAGAAAAAATTGGGTTGCACCGCCACTATACAATAAAGGTGTGCTAGGGAAATATGCCCATACTGTATCGAGCGCAGCACAAGGAGCAGTTACCGACTTTGTAAACCGAACGGAAAAAGCTCAAGAAAAACAATTAGTTAAATAAGGCTAAAAAATTTACAAAAAAACTCTTGATTATTTAAAATAAATATCTTATTATAGTGAACAATAAAATCAATTGGAATTTTTAAAAAATTAAAACGTTAATGTAATAAAACGATGAAGGGACTATGGAACAGTGAGCCTGTATTTATAGAGATCCGGGGATGGTGGAAACCTGGAAATACACACTGTTTCAGCCTCATCCCTGAGTGCTAGACTGAACGGTTTACACTTCACTTATTAGGTTTAGCCGGGTATCAATACCCGTTACCAAAAGGAAGCTAGAATATGATTATATTAAGTTTACATTATTTTTCTAGCTTCATGAGGTAATATTCGTGAGGATATTACGAACATGGGTGGTACCGAGAAAGCTTATTTCTCCCCATTTAAAGGTCTAAAGGACTCTTTATGGGAGAAATGAGCTTTTTTATATTTGTTCTAAACTAGTACTTATTAAGTTAGTTGAACAATGTATCACGTTTTGGAAAAAGAAAAGGAGGAAAGAAATAATGGCTGAAATTAAAATTTTTGATACGACTTTAAGGGATGGGGAACAGACGCCAGGTGTCAATTTAAATGTTATGGAAAAATTAGAGATTGCAAGACATCTAGAAAGACTTGGTGTAGACCGTATTGAAGC
>CADBNU010000033.1 GCA_902796085.1 Heyndrickxia coagulans | reverse complement strand
ATTGTTTATAAATCGTAACGATTTCACTAATCGGCATTCGGACAAGACCACTTGTCGAAGGTGCTACAAAATCAATTATACCATCTATCACTGATTTGTCTTGCTTTCCCCAATTACAATTTTTTATACCACTATATTGTTGATAAACTCCTTTTCCAACATAACATACAATTTTTGGTTTATAATAGTTGATTTTTTTCTTTAATTTCTTACTTCCATTCAAAAACTCTTCTTTCGTAATATCATTCGCACCTTTTGTCGGGCGATCTACAATATTCGTTAATCCGTAACCTAACTTTAACAATTTCTCATCATCTTCAGGTGTAAATTTTCTAGGTGTCAGTCCGGCTTCAAATAAAACTTTCCAAAAACGATTCGTCGGGTTTGCATAATGATGACCTTTTTCACTTGACATAATACTAGGATTAAATCCAACAAACACAATGTGTAAGTTTTTCTCTAAATATTCCGGGATTTCTTCCATACTCCCAAACCTCCTACCAATAAATTAAATTTAAAAAGGACTGCCAAATGACAGCCCGAAATATTATGGTATTACGTCTTTACCCGAATCTACAATATGAAATAATAAGTGTGCTAAATGATGAACAGGACCATAGCTATCTTCTTCATCATTATCATCTATATATGTCTGACTCATAAATAAAGCAATTAAATCATAATAATCCTTTAATTCCAATGAATAATAATCACTTGGTTCTTCGCGATCTTCTTCATAGCGTATGATATGGTACGATTCATTTCCCTCTCCATCTTCAGCATCAAGAAAAACAAATAATCCCATATTTGTATCAAGCTCACATAGTTGTCTTACTCCACCTGATGAAAGTGTATCAAAATCTTGTTCACTCAATTTATTAACGGTCATTGGGTCCGCTTGATCATGTTCGTGAAATTGTACAGTAAAAGTTTTCATCTTTGTTCCTCCATATCTTATGTGTTACTGCATACAGCTTGCCCTACTTTGCTAAAAATATAAGTATAACAACTGTTTAACAAAAAATTATTTTATTTCTAAAGTAACTGGACAATGATCACTTCCTAAAATATGATGATGAATATTTGCATCAACCAATCTATCCTTAAATCTTTCGGAAACGATAAAATAATCAATACGCCAACCGATATTACGTTCGCGAACTTTATTCATATAACTCCACCATGTATAACGATCTTTTTCGTTCGGATAAAAATAGCGAAAAGTATCAATAAAACCTGCATTTAACAATTCAGTCATTTTTTCACGTTCTTCATTTGTAAATCCAGAATTTCCTACATTTGTTTTGTAATTTTTTAAATCGATTTTTTGATGGGCCACGTTTAAATCGCCACAATAAATGACCGGTTTTTTGGCATCAAGTTCAAGCATATATTTCCTTATTTTATCTTCCCATTGAAGTCGATAGGATAAACGAGATAAGTCTCGTTTTGCATTCGGTGTATAACAATTAATTAAATAAAAGTCCTCGAATTCTAATGTAATTAGTCTGCCTTCTTTTTCGATTTCCTCTTGTGAAAAACCATATGAAAACGAAAGCGGTGCATTTTTAGTAAATATAGCTGTACCAGAATAACCTTTCCTCTCAGCATAATTCCAATACTGTTTGTAACCTGGTAAGTCTAATTCGATTTGACCCTCTTGAAGTTTTGTTTCTTGTACACAAAATATATCAGCATCAACTTCGTGAAAATAATTGAGAAACCCTTTTCTTACACAAGCACGAAGCCCATTGACATTCCAACTAATTAACTTCATTTTATAATACCCCATTTTTCTTCATAATCTAGTTCATTTTAACATAGAATGGAGTTTCATCGTAAAAAAGTGAACTTTACAGAAAATTTTGGTTTTGTATTCCATTTCATTGATTCTCATGTTAGTCTTGCTCGGAAAACTTAGTTTATGATCTAAGTCAATTCCTTGATTTTTTTCGGACACTTTTGTATTCCTAAATAGTCTTTCCTTTTCCTGTAGAATCGCCATTTTCCTAAAATGCTCTTAATTTTTCTCGAAATCTGTCGATAAAAGGAAAGAGTTACAAAAAAATTATAGTAGTTAGGTGATAGAATTGGATAAAACTTCTGTATTTGGATTAATTATTGGAATTTTCGTTCTTGGTGTTGGAATCGTACTAAAAGGCGTTCCTATCAGTGCACTTGCGAATAGTGCAGCTATACTCATTATTATTTTGGGTACAGCAGCTGCAGTCATTATTGCTTTTCCTAGCTATGAAATTAAAAGAGTGCCAAAATTACTCAAAATTTTATTTACAGAACAAAAGAAGATGAATAAAGTCGAATTAATTAACATGTTTTCTGATTGGGCACAAACTGCAAGGAGAGAGGGAATTCTTGTATTAGAAAAGAAAATTGCAGAATTGGAAGACCCTTTTTTAAAAAATGGCATGTATCTAGCAATTGATGGTAAAACACCAGATTATATACGCGAAGTTTTGTTGGCGGAAATTGAGGCGATGGAAGAACGGCATGAAACTGGTGCTAAAATATTTTCTCAAGCAGGTACTTATGCGCCAACACTTGGTGTTTTGGGAGCCGTTGTCGGACTTATAGCTGCTCTTGGGGAAATGAATGATACAGAAACATTAGGACAAGCAATCAGTGCAGCCTTTATTGCTACACTACTTGGCATTTTTACAGGTTACGTCCTTTGGCATCCTTTCGCGAATAAATTGAGAAGGAAATCAAAACAAGAAATACAACTAAAAATGATGATGATTGAAGGCATTCTTTCTATTATTGAAGGTGAAGCTCCTAAAGAAATTGAACAAAAACTATTATCATTCCTTCCAGCCAAGGAACGACGAGCTTTCATAGAAGAAAGTAGGGATCATAACAATGCGTATACGAAAACGACATGAAGAAAAAGAACAAAAGGATTCTTGGCTTTTACCATATTCTGATTTAATGACATTGTTATTAGCTCTGTTTATTGTACTTTTTGCCAGTAGTTCTGTTGATGCTCAAAAATTTCAAGCGATTTCTAAAGTTTTTGGAGATATTTTTTCAAGTGGAACTCATGTGCTAGAGTACCCTAGTCCGATACCAGAAGCAGAAAATAAAGTGAACTCAAATGAAGATAAAGTAAATGACAAACATTCATTTAGTCATAATGAATATAATCAATTCAAACAGATTAAAGAGCGAATCGACAGTTATATATTCAGTAAAAACTTAGAAGGAAAACTACAAACATCTTTATCAGATGAAGGGTTGCTGTTAACAATTAATGATACGATTCTATTTGATTCTGGAAGTGCTGAAATTCGTGAACATGATAAACAAATTGCAAGAGAAATAAGTCATTTGCTCGTTATCAATCCACCACATAATGTGGTGATAACAGGACATACGGATAATGTGCCCATCCACAACTCGAATTTTGAATCAAACTGGGAACTGAGTGTTACAAGAGCTGTCAATTTCATGGAACTGTTATTGGAAAATGAAAAGTTAGATCCAAGGTGGTTTAGTGCAAAGGGTTTTGGTCCATATCAACCAATTGCATCCAATGAATCCGCATCTGGAAGACAACAAAATCGTCGTGTTGAAGTGTTAATCTTACCGAACAATAAACTCTCACAGCAAGATGAAGAAACGATTGGAAATAAAATAGATAACGAAAAAAGTAATAACATTGATTGAGGGGCTGTCGAGTTGGACTGCCCCCTGTCGAGTTAACAGCTTATTTACTACCAATCATTCTATTTTCGACCAAAGTCAGCTTTATTTTCCCCCCACCATTCAGTTTCCCATTTCAAAATTTTGTTAGTATAGGTATTCTTTTTCAACCATTGTTCCCCACGTTTAATTAAATCCCATACCTTTTCTGTATCTTTTGTAATAGCAAGAGATGTATTTGCTTTTTTCATTTTTACCCATTTTATAGCCGTTTGCGAATCTGAATAAATCGGGATCGATAAATTACGTTCTTTTAAATAACTGAGACCATGTATGATCGCTAAAAATTCTCCAATATTATTAGTTCCTATAATCGGTCCATAATGAAATAATTTTTGACCGGTTTTTGTATATACTCCTTGATACTCCATTAATCCAGGATTTCCACTACAAGCAGCATCAACTGATATGCTTTCAGCTATGAATTCATGCTTTTTATTATTGTGAATGTTGTTTCGAATTCCACTTTTTGACTGATAAAAGTGTTTCCAACCTAATTGATAAGCCGCTTCTGCTTCTGCCTTTGATAAAAACGCTTTATATTTTGCACCTTTTATACCTTCAGTATTTAATTTGCACTCATTCCAAGAAGTATAGATGCCCTTTTTTCTACCTTCCCATACGACATAATACTTTTGTTTTGCCATAACTCCTCCAAAAATTATTTTTAATCAAGAAATAGAAAATCTTCCTTATATATCCCAAATATGAATTAAGAGAGGTGTAAGACCTCTCTTGTTGTTTCATTAGTGATGATGTGAATGCCCTTTTGATGGGTTTGTAATGACGAATCCTTCTTCTGGCACATAAAAGTATTGAATCCAAACACCGTCTAACCATTCATTGCCGGACTCTAATAGTACATCAATGTCTTTATCTGTTTTTACAATTTCATCTGTCTCTTTTGGTGTATCAAAAGAGATTCCGTAATGGGCATGATTCCCATGTAGATGAGATACATAAACCCGTAGCATTTTCCCTTGATTATTTTCATTTTCAAGTTCTTTTTTAATTACTTTTGCAGCATTTTTATTTATTTTTACTTTCATTTATGAACACTCCTTAATTTTGGAAGAAACATTATCCCTTCCTTATAATGTACATGTGATCATTTAAGCATAATTACTAAAAATATACAACTCAGATCATTCAATTTTTATCAAATACAATCGATAGAAAATGATTTAATATTTTTGCTGTTAATCCCCATATACAATAATTTTCATACATATAGAAATACTCCTTGATTGCTCTTGTTCGAAACGGATAATTTTTACCACCTGGAATAAGATGAAACGGAAATTGTTCATTTTGAGCAATCTGAAACTTTAACGGATAAATTTCTGGTTCCATTTGACGAAAATATTCGAGTGGAACAGTAAAGATTTCCTTTACTTCTGCAGGATTAGGCGATATTTTATCAGTATGAATTAAACCAACAAATGGAAAAATCATTCTTCTTTCCATTGACTGAATCAAATAATCTAATGGATAGACTTGTGTAATATGTTTTTGATTTATTCGAAGCTCCTCCGCTGTTTCCCGTATGGCTGTTTCTTTCACTGTTTGATCATTTTTTTCAAAGCGACCACCAGGAAAACAGATTTCACCAGGTTGACTTCGTAATTCCTCAGATCGTACTTCAAATAATATATGAATTTCATTATTCTTAATAAGGAGTGGAACTAAGATTCCATATGTTTGAAAATGTTCTTCACCCAACACTTTAGCACGGCGGTTTTCCATTTTAGAAAATATATGTGTTAAATCCATTTTTACTTCCTTTCGAAATGTTTTAATATTTTAATATAATCATATCACGAGAATATATTCCATTATGGAAAATATTTCGTTTAAATCTGATATTTTTCTACATAAATACAACTGATTTAATTTTAATGTGAATACGTAATTTTCTTTATTACTAATTTGGCATAGGTACGATTTTTATTCAATAAAATAGCTAAACGATGGCAGTCATGAAATCACAACTCTCCTTCTATCCTCAAAAATGAGACATTTATAATAAAACATTCACTCCGATTATTTAAAGACAAAAAGGCACCATACGTCCCTTAACGGGCATATGATGCCAATTACTGAAAAAGACGTAGAAAATATGTCACTCCCTCGTCTTCACAGCCACACGAACTCACATCTTTATGCATTCTATTTAATTAAAGAAGGCAGGTAATGACCAGATAATTTGAAATTTTAATGCCGGACAACGATTGTTAAGTTATTTATTTTCATAACCTCACTTGATTATTGTTGAAATGTCTTGATACTACTACTTCATTTTAAAATATGTCAATAACGTT
>CADBNU010000032.1 GCA_902796085.1 Heyndrickxia coagulans | reverse complement strand
TTGCTAGCACTCTTTGAACGTGATATAAAGATAATAGTTATTAAATAGGTCAAAAGTACGCCTTTTGAATGAGTCGTACTTCTACATTAAATAGGTGATGCCTAAATGAATAACCTTGAAGAAGAAAAGCTAATGCAACTGAAGGGTGAAATATTTGAAAATTTACAAATTAACCAAGAAAATTATTCAGATAATGGATATGTCCAAACTTTAGTAGATGTTATACGCAAAGTACTCGAAATCGAACATATTCATTTTCTCATATCGAAAGAACTTTATAAAGATATTCAATACATAGTAAAAGTTAAACATCGTTACATATCTATTATCGATCCATATAATCCAATGGATCAACAATACTGTGAATCCCTTATCCAATCGAATGAATATAATAAAAAAATTATTTTAAACACAGCAAAAGAAGAATTGATAGGTTACATCTTCCTTAAAATTGAAATAGATTCCTTTTCCAGTCAATTTTGGGACGATTTTACGCATATCATTCATCATTATTTTAAACAAGTATTTCAAATATTAGTTATCAATAATGAAAAACGACGATATCGTTTGCTTCAAAGCGTTACAAATCAATTACATTCTTCGATCGATATCGATGCTGTTTTACGAAAGGTTCTTGAATCTTTAAAAGAAATTTATCCGAATTTCTATTTTACATTACAGTTATCAACTGACGATTTTAAAAAAAGTGATTTATCAATTGAAACGCTCGATTATACAATGGAAAATTCGCCAGCAATGGAATGTTTCTTAACTGGAAATTACCGGATTGAAGATGATATAAACCGAAAAGAAAGTTTTATGTATTTTCCTTTAAAAGGAAAACAAGGAATTTACGGTGTTCTCCATATTCATGCCAATCAGTCCATTATCATTTCTGAGCAAGATATCGAGTTTATACATATTTTGGCACAAACAGCAGGAAATGCAATGGAGAACGCCCGTCTTTATCAACACTCTAAACAACTTATTAAAGATCTAAAATTAATTACAAATGTCTCGAAAAAATTAAATTCAATTTTAAAGTTAACGGACCTTGTAAAATATATTGTTGCAGAATTAAAGAATTCATTTAATGCTCATGAAGCTGGAATTGTGATGTTTAAAGAAGAATATTGTGAAGTACTGAGTGGGAGTACCCCATATTTTTATAATGAAGATTGTAAAAGTTTATTACATGAGGTTAAGCAAGTTTTATTGACGAAAAAAGAAGGACTATTTTTAGGTGATGTCAACCAATCCCAATATCGTTTTACAAGCATTCCATATGCATCTATAATGGTTGAATCTATTGAACAGGATGACAATATTATCGGGTCCATCATCGTTTTACATCAACAACCCTATTATTTTTCCTTTGAAACGTTTAAATTGTTCCGTTCCTTGACACAACATTCATCTCTTGCTTTTTCAAATGCAATTTTACGAGAAGAACTAGAACAATTAGTGATAACGGATTATTTAACAAAGTTATATACGAGAAATTACCTAGATGATGAAATGAAGCAATCAATGGAAAGAGATACACAAGGGGTTTTCTTGTTAATCGATATTGACAATTTTAAAAAGGTGAATGATACTTACGGCCATCAAAATGGCGATAAAGTTCTTGTACAAATAGCCGATATTATAAAAGAAAAGTTGATTACGGGTGGAATAGCTGCTCGATGGGGTGGCGAAGAAATTGCGGTCTATTTACCAAATTATACATTTGAAGAAGGAATGCATCTGGCTCATGAATTCGTTCAATTGATTCCTAAGAAAAGTAAACCTAGTGTCACGATTTCATGTGGTGTGTCGTATTGGAGTATCCATCAGCCTGAGTCACCATTAACGTTATTTAAAAAAGCGGATGAAGCGTTATATGAGGCAAAAAACACGGGGAAAAACCGTATGATTGCCAATATTTGAAGTAGGAGGCTACCGTAAAAGAAAGTGTGCGATTCCAACATGAATTCGTTCATTTTCTTCTTTTTATGGCAGCCTCTTTGAATGTTTCTATATATATTGTATAAGTACACTGACAAATTCTTCTAATTTTTCTTTGTCGGTATTATCAAAGCGGTTTTTTTCCGGACTATCAATGTCAAGGACACCTAGCACTTCGCCATTTTTGATTAATGGCACAACGATTTCTGATTGGCTTGCTGGATCACAAGCGATATGTCCTGGAAATTGATGAACATCTGGGACAACGAGAGTTCTTTTCTCTTTTGCGGCTGTTCCGCATACACCTTTGCCAAATTCAATTCTTACACAGGCAGGTAAACCTTGGAAAGGTCCTAATACAAGTGTATTATCTCGATTTAAGTAAAAACCTACCCAATTAATCCGATCTAAAAATTGATTTAAAAGGGCTGATGCATTACTTAAGTTTGCAATTTGATCATTTTCATCTTCAATTAGTGCTTTCAATTGTTTAATTACTAAATTATAACCATCTTCTTTAGAACCAGTATATTTCTCTGCGACAAACATGGTATTCCCTCCAATTTATGAATAGTTGTCATTCGAAACAGTTTGACAATAATATATGCTATTTTATCAACCTGTTATTTAGTTGTCGAATAATTTATTTTGAGATGATCTAAGTAAATGCTTCAATGTTATAGAGCAGGATTTGCTACGTTTAATGAAGAATATGTTATACAATATGAACCTTTACGTTTTCAAGATTGAATATAATCCGGGAGGGAATCGCTTTGGTCAATCAATCGGCGACAAAGGAGAAAATCTTTCAAGCAGCTTTATCTCTATTTAATTCAAAAGGTTATTCCGGTACTTCAATGAGAGAAATTGCAAAAGCAGCTGGAGTGAATGTTTCCACTATCTTTTATTATTATAGTGATAAAGGCGGACTGCTTGAGTATTGTTTTGTGACGTATTTCGAAGAATATATTAATATTTTAGAAAAAGGGATGAAACAACTTGAAAGTGCCGATCCTTCCACAATTTTAAAAAAGATTATTCATCATTTGTTAGACTACCAATATCAAAATTATCAATTGTCACGTTTCGTATGTCGTGAAGTTTCAATTGATTCGCAAATTGTCAGAGAAACCATGACCACTTATTTCCGGAAAGAAAGGTACTTATTACAGACGATCATTGAAAAAGGAATAGAGGCAGGGGTTTTTCGGAAGCTTTCTGCAGGTATTGTAGTTATTCAATTAAAAGGGATGCTAAACCAACCTTTTTTAAACTCTATATATACCTCGGAAGTTTGGAACATATATTTTCAAGATCGTTACTATATTGATCAATATAAGAAACAACTTGAATATTGGGTGGATGTTTTTTTGAGTAAGAAAACAAGTCCTGTGGAAAAAGCAATTGGCTAAATTTTATAATGACTGTTAAGTTTATGTGAATCAAATTTTGTAGATATAAAAGGTTTTTTGTCGAAAACGTAGTATATTTATATAAAATTGAAGAAAAAATGAAGATTTTCATCAAAAAATGTCATTCTCGTGGTATCATATAAGCATTAATAAGATTTTACAATATTATTTTATATAGATTGTTTTTGTTTGACAGGGGGCATAACATGATTTTCATAATTGGACTCATTTTACTTCTTATAACGTTATATATTATCGGTTTTTTTACGAAAAAGAAATATTATTCATATATTGATAAATTAGAGGCATGGAAAATTGAAACGATGAACCGTCCAGTCATGGATGAAGTAGGAAAAATTAAACAATTACATATGGAAGGTGAAGCAGAAGAATATTTCGAAAAGTGGCGAAGTACTTGGGATACGGTTGTAACCGTAGAACTACCAAACACAGAAGAATTACTATATGAAGCGGAAGAATTTGTAGATAAATATCGTTTTAAAAGAGCAAAGTTAACGTTTGAACAAATTGAATCAATGTTAGAAGAAGCAAATCAAAAAGTTGATAAAATGCTCGAAGAATTAAAAAAAATTATAGAAAGTGAAGAAAAGAATAGGGAAGAAATTTCTGAAATAAAAGAACAGCATAAAAATCTTAAAAAAGAAATCCTTGCCCGCCGTCATGCATTTGGAAATGCTAGTCAACTGTTGGAAGAGTCCATTGACAAGCTGAGAGTGGATATTGAACAATTTGAAACGGAAACAAAGGGTGGAAATTATTTAACGGCAAGGGAAATTGTAATCAAAGTAGAAGAAGAACTGAACACCCTTAAAGAAAAAATGGAAAACATACCAATTTTATTAAATGAATGTTTACATGTTATTCCAGCTCAATGTAAAGAGTTAAAAAATGGCGTTCAAGATATGAAAAGTGAAGGATATCATCTTGATCACTTGAAAATTGAAGAGGGTGTTGAAAGCCTTGAAGAACAGATCAAAGAGTATGTTGAACTTCTTGAAAAAACAGAAATCAACAATGTTAGTGAAGGCATTGAAGAAATTAAATTACAATTAGACACCTATTATGATTTATTAGAAAACGAAGTATCAGCAAAACATTTTGTGCTAGGCAAACGTAATCAAGTAAAAGTGTCTTTAGATAAGGTAGAAACTGTCAATGCAGAATTAGGAAATGAAGTGGAAGAAGTAAAATTAAGTTATCAGTTAAACAATGAAGATGAAGAAATGATCTATCAAATGACGGAAAAAATTGAACTGATGAAAAAGGCTGCTGTTTTCTTAATAGAAGAAGAAAAGATAAATGAGTCCGCTTATTCTATTGTAAAAGAGAAAATGGAAACTATTTTACAAGATATAGCTGAGGTCGAAAAAAATCAAAAAGAAATGAAGGAAAAGTTGGAAACACTTCGAAAAGATGAATACGAAGCGAGAGAAAAAATCGCGCAATTAAAACGAAAAATTAATGACACATCCAATCTTGTGAAAAGAAGTAATGTTCCTGGAATACCAGAAGATATTGAGACTTATTTTCAAGATGCGCATTCAGCTATTCAAGATTGTTTTACATATTTGAATGAAACACCATTAAGAATGGAAATGGTACAAGATTCCTTGAGCACTGCAGAAGAAAAAGTGCTTACCCTATATAATCAAGTTGTTGAAATGGTTGAAAATGTGTATTTTATTGAAAAGATTATCCAATATGGGAACCGCTATAGAAGTGGTAACGCGAATATACAGTTACGATTAACCATTGCAGAAGATGCTTTCCGAAATTACGATTATCATAAAGCTTTAGAGGAAGCAGCAGCAGCTGTAGAAGAAGCAGAGCCAGGCGCCATTAAACGAATTGAGGAATTGCTTAATGAAGAATTGAAAGAAAAAGAACAAAAGGATTTTGAATAATTCTGAACCATATGTTGTTGGTCATCCATACAAGTTTTGGGTGACCTTTTTATATGAAAAATTTAGATGCGGTTCTAGGGCGGTAAATTGATGATCTTCATTTGCTTAGAATTTTTATATTTTGTATAATATTTTTTTGAAATATTCATTGATATTGTATTAAATATAAACCTATTTGCAAAAGCTATCATTTACATGGATTATCCATTTCAATCATATTTTTGCTTTTAAAGGGAGTCAGGTGGAAAATGATTTATTTTGATAATAGTGCGACAACAAAGCCATATCCAGCGGTTTTAGATACATTTGTTAAGGTGGCAGGTCAATTTTTCGGAAATCCATCTTCTGTTCACCACCTTGGTTTACAATCGGAAAAGCTGCTTAGTCAAGCCCGCGAACAAATTGCATCCCTTTTAAGAGTTGACCCTGAAGAAGTGATTTTTACATCAGGTGGAACTGAAGGAAATAACTTTGTTTTAAAAGGGGTCGCACATTTATATAAAAATAGAGGAAACCATATTATTACCACAAGTATTGAACATCCTTCGGTACAAAATGTATGTAAGCAATTAGAAGCGGAAGGCTTTCATATTACGTATTTACCAGTGGATGAAAATGGGCAAATTCGTCTATCCGAGTTAAAACGTGCATTAACGGATGAAACCATCCTAGTATCGATCATGCATGTCAATAACGAAGTAGGGGCTATTCAACCTATAAAAGAAATTGGACAACTTCTTTCGACATATCCGAAGGTATTCTTTCATGTTGATCATGTTCAAGGGGTAGGAAAAGTTCCACTCGATTTCCATGAAAGTAATGTGGATTTTGCCACCATTTCTAGTCATAAATTTCATGGTTTAAAGGGAACGGGTGCCATTTATAAACGTAAAGGTATTAAATTAAAACCACTATTAGCAGGTGGTGGCCAAGAAAAAGACTTTCGCTCTGGTACAGAAAATGTGGCAGGGATCGTTGCGATGGCAAAAGCACTACGTTTAACAATGTCGGATTTTGAACGGAAACAAAACACATTATTCGAAATTCGTGATTATTTAATGAACGAACTTTCGAAAATAAACGGGGTTTTAATAAACACCCCTAACATTGCGGCACCGCATATCGTTAATTTTTCTGTTGAAGGATATAAAGCAGAGGTCCTTGTTCATGAAATAGAAAAAGAGCAACTTTATGTTTCAACTACCAGTGCTTGCTCGTCTAAAACCGATGAACCAAGTCAAACCATTTTGGCGATGGGGTTAGGTGAAAGTCGTGCTTCATCATCCATTCGGTTAAGTTTATCCTATGCAAATACAATGGATGAGGCGAAAGAAGCCGTTCAGATTATTAAACAAGCAATTGAAAATTTAAAACCAGTAATGAGGAGATAGTCATGATTTATGATGAAATATTAGTTCGTTATGGTGAAATTTCTACAAAAGGAAAAAATCGTAAGCTGTTTATTGATAAATTAAAGTCTAATGTACATTATGTGTTAAAGGATTTTCCAAACGTAAAAATCAGAGCACAACGGGATCGTATGTACATTAAATTGCATGGAGAAGATATGGATGAAATATCGAAACGATTGAAAAAAGTATTTGGTATCCAATCCTTTAGCCCTGTCATGCGTGTAAATAAGGATATCGAAACCATCAAAGAAAAAAGTGCCCAATTAATGAAAAAATTAGACGCATCTGGTAAAACTTTTAAAGTACAAGCCAAAAGAGTCGATAAAGAATATCCATATCGTACGAATGATTTAAATCAAATATTAGGCGGACATCTATTAAAAACGATAGAAGATTTAAAAGTCGATGTTCACAATCCGGACTTTGAACTAAAAGTGGAAGTTAGAAAGGATGCCGCTTATTTAACGTGTGAAGTAATTAAAGGAGCTGGAGGGCTTCCTGTTGGCTCTGGTGGCAAAGCGATGCTTATGTTATCCGGTGGGATTGATAGTCCTGTAGCTGGATTTTTAGCGATGAGACGAGGATTACAAATTGAAGGTGTTCATTTTTACAGCCCACCGTTTACAAGTGAACGTTCTAAACAAAAAGTAATTGATTTAAGTGAAAAAATGGCTCAAGTGAGCGGAAAATTTACGTTACACATCGTTCATTTTACGGAATTGCAACAAGCGATTATTCAACATGTACCAGAAAATTATACAATGACAATCATGCGAAGAATGATGATGCGCATTACAGATGAAATTCGAAAACGTCGTAATGGATTAGCCATTGTTAATGGTGAAAATATCGGTCAAGTAGCGAGTCAAACATTAGAAAGTATGTATGCAATCAATGAAGTAACGAATACCCCAGTCTTGCGCCCTTTACTTACCTATGATAAAAATGATATTATTGATCTAGCTCGAGATTTTGATACATTAGAAATCTCAAATCGTCCGTATGAGGACTGTTGTACCATTTTTGTGCCAGCCCAACCAAAAACCAAACCACGTCGTGATAAAGTTCATCTTTATGAGACAAATTTTGATTGGGAACCACTAATTCAACAAGCAGTCGATCAAATTGAAACAGTTGAAATTACAAGTAAAACTGGTAAAAAAGAGGAAAATGAGTTTGCAGATTTATTTTAAATAAGGAACTAAATCAAAGGCTATACCTTTAAAAGGTATAGCCTTTTTTTTACTAATATTTACCAGGTAATAAAATGAATGTAACGTAAAGATTTGCACAATCTAATAGCACAAGGAGGTGATTACCACATGGCAAACAACAACAGTAGCAACCAGCTTCTTGTACCAGGAGCGCAACAAGCACTTGAGCAAATGAAATACGAGATTGCTCAAGAATTCGGTGTAAATCTAGGCGCAGATACAACTTCACGTGCGAACGGTTCTGTTGGAGGAGAAATTACAAAAAGATTAGTACAAATGGCGCAACAACAAATCGGTGGACGTTCATAAAATTAGAAATTCAATATATATGGATTAAGGGACGGAGGTATAACCTTCGTCCTTTTTCGTTTTTTATATGCGTTATTTATCATGAAGTAATATCCTTATTGTCCATTTGCAAACGGTTAAGCTACCTTTTTATACTACATTGGGTATTATTTCAATTTGATGAAGGATTATTCATTTGCTTAAAGGATTATGGTTCAATTTTTTGAGAAAAGAAAATTGTCAATCGCTTTATACAGCCACTATGCCTCATGTATAATAAAAGCACCGATTTTAATGGATAGAGGTGTTTGGAAATGGCTGTCATTTGGACAAATGGTAATATTTATACAATGGCTAGTGAGGGTGAAAAGGTTGAAGCTGTGCTAACAGAAGGTGGAAAAATTGTTGCGATTGGAAGCTTGGCAGAGTTAAGAGCGCAATTTAGCCAAAATATTAATAAAGAAGTTGATTTATTTGGGGCAACAATGCTTCCAGGTTTTGTTGACAGTCATATGCATTTAATCGGTTTTGGAGAATCTCAACTACGGCTGAATTTATCTCATATGAATAGTAAGGAAGAAGTTCTTACTGCCATAAAAAAACGAGCGAAGGAATTGGAAGAAGGTGAATGGCTAATTGGTGAAGGATGGAATGAAAATGCCTGGAATCGAGGATCTATGATTACAAAGGATGAAATAGATGCGATTGTACCTAACAACCCTGTTTTATTAAAGCGAGTTTGCCGGCATGTTACATTAGTAAATTCAAAGGCTTTGCAAGTTGCTGGAATTCATGAACAAACTCCACATCCGCAAGGTGGTGTCATTGAACGAGCGGAAGATGGACGGTTAAATGGTATTTTAAAGGACAGTGCCCAAGATTTAATGACACCTTGTCTACCAACCTACACAATTGAAAGGCTGAAACGATGCTTAAAAAAGGGAATTGAAAGCTGTTATAAACTAGGATTAACAGGGGCACATACGGAAGATCTTAATTATTATGGAAGTTTTCATCATACATATGAAGCTTTTAAGCAGGTAATAGAAGATGAGCAATTCCGATTTCGTACTCACTTACTTATCCATCACGAGGTAATTGATGAATGGAATGAAGCAGGCTATCGTTATTTATCTGGCAGTGAATTTGTTGAATTTGGTCCGATGAAAATTTTTGTTGATGGTTCATTAGGTGGCCGCACTGCATTACTTAGTTTTCCTTATGGAGATGATCCGTCAACACAAGGAGTCAATGTCCATACTTATGATGAATTACTAGCGTTGGTAAAAAAGGCGAGAACGATGGGAATCCCCATTGCCACCCATACGATAGGCGATTTAGCCTTTGAATGGGTTCTTGATGCTATTGAAAAATATCCATTGCAAACGATGGGACATGATCGTTTCATCCATACCCCATTACTTCGGAAAGAACTAGTTGATAGGGCCAAACGTTTACCTGTTGTTTTTGATATTCAACCAAGATTTTTGGCTTCGGATTTTCCGTGGGTCCTTGATCGGATTGGTGATGGTCCTATTGATTATGTATATGCATGGAAGTCATTACTCAACGAAGGAATCCGTTGTGCAGGAGGCTCGGATGCCCCGATAGAACCGGCAGATCCTCTTCTTGGTCTTCATGCAGCAGTAACCCGGACAATCCCCGATGATCCTGATAAAATTGTATACGGAGAAGCGGAAAAGTTATCAATGTTTGAGGCTGTATCGCTATTTACATCTGGCAGCGCCTATGCGGGATTGCAAGGCGATCGACGTGGTATGATCCGTGAAGGATATGATGCGGACTTTACTATATTAGATAAAGATATTTTTCATATTGATCCTGATCAATTACTTGATACAAAAGTACTTATGACCGTAGTTAATGGGGAAATGGTGTATACAAGCAAATGAGCTGTTTTTCGTCAATCTTTTGAAGTTTATCCGTTCTTGAAGTTTAAGATTGTACAATTGAATACAAAATGTTTAGTAAAGATGACCTCATCTTTGACAGGGTGGAGGTCG
>CADBNU010000031.1 GCA_902796085.1 Heyndrickxia coagulans | reverse complement strand
CTTCCTTAAAACCCGAACAATAATTAATTAAATATAATATTATGTTCGATTTTTATATTGACAATAACTTGTATTAGTTGTTAATATGTAGTTACAAAATCAAATACATTTTCTCTCATATAATTTTGGGAATATGGCCCATAAGTTTCTACCCAATAACCGTAAATTATTGGACTATGAGAGAAAGTAGTAAACCAGTCATTGGCAATAGTAGCAAAAACATTAGCTACTTTAATGTCATATTGTCCTTAACAGGTTTGGACTGCTTTCTCTCATTGGAGAGAATCAGACCAAACCTTTTTATTTTGCTTATTTATATGTAAAGAAAGGAAATCAAAGTGAGGTTTAATTATGAGACCACAAGTTGCCGTAATTATGGGAAGTACCTCAGACTGGGATACAATGAAAAATGCTTGTGAAATTCTAGAACAATTTGAGGTCCCATACATTAAGAAAGTTGTTTCAGCACATCGTACACCAGATTATATGTTTGAATTCGCTGAAAATGCTAAAGAATTAGGATTAAAAGTGATCATTGCTGGAGCTGGAGGAGCAGCTCACTTACCTGGCATGGTCGCTGCAAAAACTACGCTGCCTGTTATTGGTGTACCCGTTCAATCAAAGGCATTAAATGGTTTAGATTCATTATTATCCATTGTGCAAATGCCCGCTGGTGTACCTGTTGCAACAGTTGCCATTGGTAAAAGTGGTGCAAAAAATGCCGGACTATTAGCAGTACAAATGCTTGCAACATCCGATGAAACATTAGTTAAAAAATTAGAACAATTCCGTGAAGATAATAAAAACCGCTCTATAGAAAGCAGTGATCAACTTGGCTAAAGTCGTCCTTCCTAATCAAACAATCGGTATTATCGGGGGAGGCCAACTTGGTAAAATGATGACCTTATCTGCCAAGGCAATGGGGTTCCGTGTAGTAGTCCTTGATCCGACACCAAATTGTCCATGTGGTCAGGTTGCTGATGAACAAATTGTAGGAACATATAACGATATTCATGCAATTCAAGAATTGGCAAAAAGAAGTGATGTTATTACTTATGAATTTGAAAATATAGATGCAGATTGTCTTGAATGGTTAACAAACAATGCCTATGTCCCACAAGGAACTGAAATTTTACGGATAACACAAAACCGTATATTAGAAAAAGCGGCCATCCAAAAAGCAGGTGCACCTGTTGCTCCTTATCATGTTATAGAAAAACAAGAAAATCTTGTACCTGCCTTTAAAGATCTTGGATTTCCAGCCGTTTTAAAAACAGCAACTGGCGGATATGACGGTAAAGGGCAAGTGGTTATTCAGTCTAAAGAAGACATTGACAAGGCTCTGCCATTAATAAAACATGGCCCGTGTGTTTTAGAACAATGGGTACCATTTCAAAAAGAAATTTCCGTAATTATTGTGAAAAACCTGAACGGTGAAACAGCTGTTTTACCTATTGCAGAAAATATTCACAAAAACAATATACTTCATATGACGATTGCCCCTGCTCGAATTAATAAAGATATAAAAGAAAAAGCAATCTACGCAGCAAAACAAATTGCCGCATCTTTACATTTAGTCGGCACATTAGCAGTAGAAATGTTTTTAACCAATAATAACAAAATTTATATTAACGAACTTGCTCCTCGGCCGCATAACTCTGGTCACTATTCAATAGAAGCATGTGTCACCTCACAATTTGAACAACATATTCGAGCCATTTGTAATTGGCCATTAGGGTCAACGGAAATCGTCAAGCCAGCTGTGATGGTCAATATTCTAGGTCAACACGTTGAACCACTCACATCCAATATAAAAAACTATAAAAATTGGAAAATTCATCTATATGGAAAAGATGAAGTGAAACACAATCGTAAAATGGGACATATCACTTGTTTAAGTGATAATCACGATCAAGCTTTATCTGAAATCCAACGTTTTAACATCTGGAATTGATTCATTTTCTGTGCAAACATAGAATTTTAATAAGTTTTTTCTAATTTATTAGGTTATATTCTAAGGATTTGTGCGAAATATGGTCAAATGTGTTCGATTTTTAGCAAAATATGTGCGAAAAATAAAAATATTGTGCGAAGAGACTCATAAATCGTGCGAATTCTTATAATTTTGTGCGAAAAACCTATTTTTCGTGCGAACCCCAAAATACAAAAGGAGTTAATTAAAAATTTTTATATATACCAAAAAAAATATTTAGGAGGTTGCACCATGTACAAAGTAAAAATTTATGTCACACTAAAAAACAGTGTTATTGATCCACAAGGTTCTGCTGCCAAACAAACACTTGAAACTATGGGATACAAAGAGATTGAAGAACTCCGAATTGGAAAGTATATCGAAATTACAATCGACGAATCCGTAAAAAATGTGGATGAAATGGTCAATGAATTTTGTCACAAACTTCTAGTTAATCCCGTAGTCGAAAACTATCGCTATGAAATTGAGGCAGGTGTTAAACAGTGAAATTTGCCGTCCTCGTTTTTCCAGGAACGAATGGTCACCTCGACATGTATCATGCTGTGAAAGATAAACTGGGTGAAGAGGTTGAATTCGTTCAACATGACACTAAAAATTTAGATGAGTATGAAGCTATTCTGATCCCGGGAGGCTCTTCTTACGGTGACTATTTACGTGCAGGAGCCATCGCTCGACAAACTCCAATTATGAAAGAAGTAGCAAGAGTAGCAAAAGAAGGAAAACCGATCCTCGGTATTGGTAACGGATTCCAAATTCTTCTTGAAGCAGGTCTTCTACCAGGGGCTATGCTCCAGAATAAAAGTTTGAAGTTTACTTGCCAAACTGTACAAATTGTTGTTCACAATAACGATACTATTTTTTCTAGACAATATACAAACGGTGAAGTAATCGATCTCCCAATCGCTCATAGTGTAGGAAACTATTATTGTGATGAAAAAACTCTACAAGAATTAAAGAATAATAACCAAATTGTTTTTACTTACAATGGTACAAATCCAAATGGCAGTATTGAAAACATTGCGGGGATTACAAATAAACAAGGGAATGTACTTGGCATAATGCCACATCCTGAACGGGCCGTTGACAAACGCTTAGGCAGCAATGATGGATTAAAATTATTTAAATCGATTGTACAACAATGGAGGGAAGCAAATGCAGTTAAAGCATGAACCAAGTCCAGAACAAATTAAACAAGAGAAAATATACAAAGAAATGAATGTAACCGACGAAGAATTCGAACTTATTCAAAAGCATTTAGGTCGACTACCAAACTATACAGAACTGGGCCTATTCTCTGTTATGTGGTCTGAACATTGTAGTTATAAAAGTTCAAAACCAGTATTGAAAAAATTCCCTACTTCTGGCCCACAAGTATTACAAGGACCTGGTGAAGGAGCAGGAATCGTTGATATTGGTGACAATCAAGCGGTTGTTTTCAAAATCGAGAGTCATAACCATCCATCTGCTGTCGAACCTTTTGAAGGTGCGGCGACTGGGGTTGGAGGAATTCTCCGTGACATTTTCTCAATGGGTGCACGACCAATTGCCGTACTTAACTCTCTACGGTTTGGTGAGTTAACTTCTTCTCGTACAAAATATTTATTAGGACAGGCAGTCGCAGGGATTGCAAGTTACGGAAATCGGATCGGTATTCCTACAGTCGGTGGAGAAGTTCAATTTGATCCATGTTATGAAGGAAACCCGTTAGTAAATGCAATGGGGGTTGGTTTAATCAACCATGACGATATTAAAAAAGGGCTAGCCCACGGTATCGGTAACACAGTGATGTATGTTGGAGCCAAAACAGGACGAGACGGTATTCATGGTGCAACCTTTGCCTCCGTTGAATTGACAGAAGAGTCTGAAGAAGGAATGGCAGCGGTGCAAGCTGGGGACCCATTTTTAGAAAGTCTCCTTCTTGAAGCTTGTCTAGAAGTAGCTCAATCTGATGCACTAGTCGGTATTCAAGATATGGGGGCAGCTGGACTTATCTCTTCAAGTTCCGAAATGGCTTCAAAAGCTGGCACAGGAATTGAAATGAACCTAGACCTTGTTCCTCAACGGGAAGCTGATATGACACCGTACGAAATGATGCTTTCTGAATCTCAAGAACGGATGCTTTTAATAGTAAGAAAAGGTCATGAACAAGAAATTATTGATATCTTTAACCGTTATGGATTAGAAGCTGTCGCTATCGGTCAAGTAACCGACGACAAAATCCTTCGCCTCACACATAAAGGAGAAGTTGTAGCGGAAGTGCCAGTTGATGCACTAGCGAAAGATGCGCCGGTTTACCATAAGCCATCAAAGGAACCTGCCTACTTCCGTGAAAACCAACAGCTAGAAATAAAAGTTCCTACAATTAAAGATTATGAAGGTACATTATTAGACTTACTAAAACAACCAACCATTGCAAGTAAAGAGTGGATCTATCATCAATTTGACTCAATGGCACGAACAGATACAATTGTTACACCTGGTTCCGATGCAGGTGTTGTTCGAATTCGCGGTACGGAAAAAGCACTTGCTATCACAACAGATTGTAACGCTCGTTATATTTACTTAGATCCAGAAACAGGTGGTAAGATCGCTGTTGCTGAAGCTGCTCGAAATATTGTTGCTTCCGGCGCTAAACCGCTTGCTGTTACTGATGGTTTAAACTTTGGTAGTCCTGATAACCCAGAAGTATACTGGCAATTAGAAAAAGCAGCCGACGGAATCAGTGAAGCTTGTCGAAGTTTAAAAACACCTGTTATTAGTGGAAATGTATCACTCTATAATGAAACTGACAATACAGCCATTTACCCAACTCCTATTATTGGCATGGTTGGTTTAGTAGAAAATCTTAACCATGTGACAACCCAATCGTTTAAAAACGACGGAGATTTAATCTATCTACTTGGGGAAACAAAACCAGAATTCGGTGGTAGTGAACTACAAAAATTAATGGACGGCAAAATCTATGGTCGAGCACCTTCCATCGATTTAGATGTCGAAGTGCAAAACCAAAAACAAATATTACAGGCAATTCAACAAGGGCTAATCACATCTGCTCATGATGTTTCTGAAGGTGGGGTTGCTGTAGCACTAGTTGAATGTTTGATAGATACACCATTTGGTGCGAAAATTGAACTTGACGGAGAAGCTGTAACAGCTTTATTTAGTGAATCTCAATCTCGCTTTATCTTAACTGTGAAAAAAGAACACCAAGCAGAAATTGAAAAATTAACAAACGCTAAATTAATTGGTCTAGTTACCGATACACCTAAACTTACAATTAACGTAAACAAGGAAACTATCATTGATTTAACGACTAAACAATTACAAGAAGCTTGGAAAGGAGCAATCCCATGCTTGCTGAAATAAAAGGGCTAAACGAAGAATGTGGTTTATTCGGCATTTGGCAACATCAAGATGCCGCACACATTACGTATTATGGCCTGCAAAGCTTGCAACACCGTGGGCAAGAAGGTACAGGAATTGTTATCAATGATGGGATAAATTTAAAAGCGCATAAAGGAGAAGGCCTCGTCACAGAGGTCTTCTCGAGAAATGATATCGAAGAAATGAAAGGTTATAGCGCCATTGGTCATGTCCGATATTCAACAAAAGGTGATCGAAACTTTGAAAATATCCAACCTTTATTATTTCATTCCCATACAGGAAATCTTGCATTAGCCCATAACGGTAGCTTAATTAACGCTAAACGGATGAGAGCCCTTTTAGAAGCACAGGGGAGCATCTTTCAAACTGCATCCGATACAGAAATACTTGCCCATTTAATAAAGCGGAGTAAACAGCCTTGTTTTATTGCCAAAGTGAAAGCTGCTTTAAATATGTTAATTGGTGCTTATGCATTTTTAATAATGACCGATGATGAATTAATTGCAGCTTTAGATCCAAGCGGAATCCATCCACTATCCATTGGCAAACTGGGTGACTCTTATGTCATCGCTTCGGAAACATGTGCCTTTGATATTATTGGTGCAGAATTTATTCGTGATGTTCAACCCGGTGAATTGATTATTATAAATAAAGATGGCATACATTCGGACATATTCGCTCCACAAAGAAAAATGGCAATGTGTGCCATGGAGTACGTTTATTTTGCAAGACCTGATAGTAATCTCCGCGGCATCAACGTTCACACAGCTCGCAAAAATCTGGGCAAACAACTGGCTATCGAAGCTCCGATTGATGCTGATGTTGTAACAGGTGTTCCAGACTCGAGTATTTCAGCAGCCATTGGTTATGCAGAAGAATCAGGCATTCCTTATGAACTCGGACTAATTAAAAATCGTTACGTTGGTCGAACATTTATTCAACCAACACAAGCTTTACGGGAACAAGGAGTGAAAATGAAGCTTTCTCCAGTCCGGGGCGTTGTGGAAGGTAAGCGTGTCATTATGGTTGATGATTCTATTGTCCGAGGTACCACGAGTAAACGAATTGTGAAAATGTTAAAGGATGCTGGAGCTAAAGAAGTACATGTGGTCATCTCCTCTCCTCCAATTGAATACCCTTGTTTTTACGGAATTGATACAACGGAACAAGATGAATTAATTGCAGCTGGAAAATCAGTTGAAGAAATTAGGCAATTGATTGGGGCGGATACATTAACTTTTTTAAGTAAAGAAGGTTTATTAAAAGCCTTAAATCGGAAGGAATGGGATCAACAAAACGGATCTTGTCTCGCTTGCTTTACCGGGGAGTATCCAACAATCACGAATGATGAAATACAAAACGATAAAGATCTTATGAGAGCAGTCTCCATTGACTAATAAAGCTCGATTCCTAATTGATTGGGGGTAAAAAAATGGCAGACGCCTATAAAGGAGCTGGTGTCGATATTGAAGCCGGATACGAGTCAGTGAAACGAATGACAAAACATGTTGAACGAACTAATCGACTCGGACTCCTAAGTGGTCTCGGTAGTTTCGGTGGAATGTTCGATCTATCGAGTTTAAATATGAAAGAACCGGTTTTAATCTCTGGAACAGATGGGGTCGGCACGAAACTTCTGTTGAGTTTTTTTATGGAAAAATACGATACAATAGGAATTGATGCCGTTGCAATGTGTGTAAATGATATCGTTGTTCACGGTGCCGAACCGTTGTATTTTCTCGATTACCTTGCATTAGGAAAAGTAATACCGGAAAAAGTTGAAGCAATTGTAAAAGGTATTGCTGAAGGATGTGAAATGGCTGGATGTGCCTTAATCGGTGGAGAAACAGCCGAAATGCCGGATATGTACAAAGAAGAAGAGTTTGATATCGCTGGTTTTGCTGTTGGTGCTGTTGAAAAGAAAAATATAATAACGGGTGATCATATACAGGTAGGCGATGTGCTTATTGGTTTATCTTCTAGCGGTATCCATTCCAACGGTTATTCTCTTGTTCGAAAAGTGCTTTTAAAAGACGGTAATTTTTCACTCGATACTTACATCCCTGAACTAAATGGTATCCTTGGGGAAGAACTCCTACGACCGACAAAAATTTATGTAAAACCCATTTTAGCGGCATTAAAAAGATTTAATATTAAAGGTATGGCTCATATTACCGGAGGCGGCTTCATTGAAAATATACCACGTATGATGCCAAAAGGGTTAGGAGCCAGTATTCAAGAAGGTACGTGGAAGGTTCCTCCTATTTTCCAATTGCTTGAAAAGGAAGGCAATATTGAACACACTGAAATGTTTAATGTTTTCAACATGGGTATCGGAATGGTTCTCGCAGTTCAACCAGACGAAGCAGACCAAATTGTTCAATTTATGAACAAGCAAGGAGAAGAAGCCCAAATTATTGGTAACGTAACAAATCAATCTTCCATTATCATTGAATCCTTTGGAGGAAAATCATGAAAAGAATTGCCATTTTTGCATCAGGAAACGGGAGTAACTTCCAAGCCATTGTCGATGCAGTTAAGACTGGAGAATTAAAAGCAGAAATTTCACTGCTCGTTTCTGATAAACCGGAAGCTTACTGTGTAAAGCGTGCAGAAAAGGAAAACATTCCGTGTTTCACCTTTGATCCAAAGAGGTTTAAAAATAAAGAAGTGTATGAAAAAATGATTTTAAAAAAACTGGAAGAATATAATATCGATTTTATCGCTTTAGCTGGTTACATGCGACTAGTTGGACCAACATTATTAAATCCTTTTGAAGGAAGGATCGTCAATATTCACCCTTCTCTTCTACCGAACTTTCCTGGAAAAGATGCCATCGGTCAGGCACTAGCAGCAGGAGTTTCAAAAACTGGAGTTACCGTTCATTACGTAGATGAAGGAATGGATACTGGACAAGTCATTGAGCAACGTTCAGTTGAAGTCGTTGATGGAGAAACACATGACTCTCTACAACAAAAGATCCAAAAAATTGAACATCAATTATACCCTTTTGTATTAAATAAACTATTAAACACTTAATTTATCCAACTTTATAACTAGGAGGCTTTTACATTGATAGCAAAACGTGCACTGATTTCCGTATCTGATAAAACAGGTATTGTTGACTTTGCAAAACAACTAGTCGAACTCGATTTTGAAATTATTTCAACAGGCGGAACTTTCAAAGTCCTTAAAGAAGCTGGTATTCCAGTTACCGGTATTAGTGAAATGACTAACTTTCCAGAGATTCTTGATGGACGTGTAAAAACATTACACCCTCATATTCATGGTGGATTACTTGCGAAATTAGATGATGAAAAACATTTAGGACAAATAGCGGATCTTTCTATTCAACCGATCAGTCTTGTTTGTGTCAACCTTTATCCATTTAAACAAACAATCGAAAAGCCAAACGTCACTGTTGAGGAAGCAATAGAAAATATTGATATCGGTGGACCATCAATGTTGCGTTCAGCAGCAAAAAACCATAAGTTTGTCACTGTTGTTGTTGATCCTGCTGATTATGAAACAGTCATTCATGAAATTTCGCATAACGGGAATACAACCTTTAAAACACGTCAAAAACTTGCGTCTAAAGTATTCCGCCACACTGCTTCTTATGATTCATTGATTGCTGAATATATGACGAACTTAACTGGTGAAGAACTGCCAGAAAAATTAACAGTAACCTATGAGTTACAACAGTCTCTTCGTTACGGTGAAAATCCACATCAAAAGGCTGCTTTTTATAAAAAGCCACTTGGTTCGAAATTTTCTATAGCTAATGCTACCCAACTTCACGGGAAAGAATTATCCTATAACAATATTAATGATGCGGCAACGGCTTTACAGATTGTTAATGAATTTGACGAACCCGCTGCAGTTGCAATTAAGCATATGAATCCATGTGGAGTTGGTACAGGAAAAACGATTTTTGAAGCCTATGCAAAGGCATTCGAAGCGGATCCAGTTTCCATTTTTGGTGGTATTGTTGCTCTAAACCGAGAAGTCGACAAAGCAACCGCTGAGAAATTACACGAAATCTTTTTAGAAATTATTATTGCTCCTTCTTTTAGTAAAGAGGCATTCGATATTTTAACTCAGAAAAAAAATATTCGCTTACTAACGGTTCCATTTGGCGAAGTAGATGAAAAGGAATTACGTTTTACCTCAATTGAAGGTGGCATGCTCGTTCAAGATTATGATCGCTATAATTTAGATCACGCTGAAGTCACAGTTCCTACAAAACGTAAACCAACTGAAGATGAATGGAAAGCATTGAAATTCGGTTGGAAAGTTGTAAAACATGTAAAATCTAACGCAATTGTTGTTAATGGAATAGATCAAACTTACGGTGTTGGTGCCGGTCAAACGAACCGGGTTGGTGCAGCAAATATAGCCTTAAAGCAAGCAGGAGATAAAGCGAAAGGTGCCGTTTTGGCATCAGATGCTTTCTTCCCATTTAATGATACAGTAGAAACTGCAGCAAAAGCAGGTATTACAGCGATTATCCAACCTGGTGGATCCATCCGTGATGAAGACTCAATTAAATTAGCGGATGAATACGGAATTGCCATGGTCTTTACAGGTATTCGTCATTTCAAACATTAATTTTTAGTCAAAATTGTTAGGTGTCAGTACTGACACCTAACACTCAAATGTCTGACTTTTTGCAATAAAAGATATCTTCACACGAACATAGGAAGGTGTACATGAGATGAAAGTTCTTGTTGTTGGCCGCGGTGGTCGTGAACATGCAATTTGTCAAAAAGTAAGTGAAAGTCCCCTTGTAGAAAAAGTTTTCGTTGCACCTGGAAATCCAGGAATGATCAATTGTGCAACACCAGTAGCCATTGATGAAAGCAATCATGAAGAATTAGTTCAATTTGCAAAAGATGAAAATATCGGTTTAACGATTATCGGGCCAGAAGCCCCACTCCTTGCTGGAGTTTCTGATCAATTTCGAGCTGCCGGATTAAACGTTTTTGGTCCAAGTCAGTTAGCATCTGAGATTGAAGGTAGTAAATCCTTTGCTAAAGATTTAATGAAAAAATATAAAATTCCAACAGCAAAATATGAAGTATTTACAGATTATGAATCAGCAAAAGCGTTTGTTCTCAAAAAGGGTGCACCTATTGTCCTTAAAGCCGACGGTTTAGCATCCGGTAAAGGTGTGATCGTAGCAACTACATTACAAAGTGCTTTATCAGCCCTAGAAGATTACTTTATTAATCATAAGTTTGGCAATGCTGCATCAAAAGTAGTTATCGAAGAATTTTTAGAAGGCGAAGAGTTTTCCCTGATGGCCCTTGTAAACGGAACTACTGTACTTCCTTTAGAAATTGCGCAAGATCATAAACGTGCCTTTGATGGTGACCAAGGACCAAACACCGGGGGGATGGGGGCTTATTCGCCTGTACCATTTATAAGTGATGATGTCGTTCAAACAGCTATTAGAACAGTTTTACAACCGGTTACTGAGGCACTTAAACAGGAGGGTCGTTCATTCACAGGAATCCTATATGCTGGCTTAATTCAAACAAATGAAGGTCCAAAAGTAATTGAGTTTAATGCGCGTTTTGGTGATCCAGAAACACAAGTCGTCTTACCACGTATGAAATCTGATCTTGTAGAGGTTATTTTACGTTTATTGAATGGTGAAACACCTTCGATTGAATGGAGTAAAGAAGCTATGCTTGGCGTTGTTATTGCTGCTTCTGGTTATCCGGAAAATTATGAAAGAGGCTTTGCATTAACCGGTTTAGAAAATGTAACTGAACCTGTAAAGGTATTCCATGCTGGCACTAGCTTAAATGAAGAAGGAAAATATATCGCAAATGGTGGACGATTATTTCTAACTGCCGTTAAAGCACCTTCTTTAGAAGAAGCTCAAGAAAAAGTTTATGATGAATTAAAGAAATACAGTTGGAATAAAACTTTTTACAGAAAAGATATTGGCTATAAAGCGGTCAATCGTGTGTATAGTTAAGAAATAGCAAACTGCAAAGTAGTTGATAATGGCCGGGCAGTCTATGCTCGGTTTTTCTTTTATGTTGATTCCATTCGCTACTATAATTGTTTAGACGAAAAATCACCCTCGTGAGTTCCCTGTTACAAGTGCCTTTACAAAGAACATAAAAATAGTTGCACTTCAACCTTCTCCTGTATGCCCTTTTCTATAAATCTAAAAAACAGCCCAAGAGATAAACGGCAAAAAAAGAGAGTACGTAATCAAACTCATATTATTACATACTCTCTTAATTCAAATAAAATCAATTGTTTATCCCGACAAACATTTTTAACTTAATATATATGCACAAACGGTTCTTTCATATCAGGTTTTTTCAATATCATTGCTTCCTGTCCAGCTACTGATTTTACATTGATCTCAAGAATGACATAGTCAGGATAAGCTTCAACAGCTAAACCAGCTAAATATTGAGTAAAACCGATAACTTCCGTCTTACCATAAAATTGGAAATCAATATCGATGGATATTTTTTGTAATTCATTATTAATATACAATCCTCTACCAACAATCCCGTTATGATTTGGAAAATATGTACTAATATCTTCTTTAAAACGCGAAAACCGTTCCGCATCATCACGATATTGATCAGTCGCATGTTTTGATGGGAATAGAACATACTTCTCATTCACATTATTCCATTCCAATGAACGACTACCACTTTTGACTGTCGCATATGCAAAATAGTTTCCGGGGATGATCGAAGTTTTGGCTTGCTGTTTAAACAATCCGATCGTAATCGGTACTTCTTCTAAACCTTCAACTCCCCTTATAAGTTGTACAACTTCTTCAGCAATCCGTTTACCTTCTTTTTCGATTGTATTATTTGATATAGGTGTTTCGAAGCGATTTCCTTCAATATTAAAATAATAGACAGAATTTAATGCTAATCCGATTGAAATTCCTTCTAACTTAACTTTATCATCTTCCTGTACAAGATAATTTTGTTCTAAAATATGAGCTAGATATTTTGGTGCATTTTCCTTAGCCTCTTTTTTCTCATCGATACTCGCACCGTCATCTACATCAGGTTCAGTTGGATTTAAACTTCTTAACCATTCATTAATCGTTTCACTGTCTAAATACTGTCCTTCTTGGAAAATATATTGATCGGTACTGAAGTTCTTTTGTGAAATTCGTAATAATCCCTCTTCAAATTCATCACTATCAAACCTTGAATTCAAGTAACTTGCAGCTTGCCCCCTTGCACCTGAAGGTTTAAAAGGTGTTAACGTACGATAGTATTCTTCGGAAATTTGATATTTCGGAACGATCGCTTTTTCTTCGTTTTTATTATTGTTATTTTCTTCTTGAACAACCTCGTCTTGTGCATCTAAGTTTGGTAAACATCCTGATAAGGCAAATATAAGGAGTATACTTAACAATAAAAGTTTCTTTCTCACCCCTACACCTCCTTTTCTTTAATCATTTAGTACTTCAACTAACTGTTCTTCATTCCAAACTTCGATACCGAGATCTTGTGCTTTTTTCAGTTTCGAACCCGCATCTGTTCCAGCTATCACAACATCTGTATTCTTACTAACACTACCTGTAACTTTGGCACCTAATTGTTCAAGTTTTTCTTTAGCTTCACTTCTTGAGTATCTTTCTAGCTTCCCAGTTAATACAATTGTTTTACCCGCTACGGCAGACTCTATTTGTTCACTTCTAGACACTTTAGGTCCTTTATATGTGACATTAACCCCTAGGTTTTTTAATTCCGTAATCAATTCTTTGACTTCAGGTAATTGGAAGTAAGTCACAATGGAGTTTGCCATTTTCTCACCGATCTCATTAATGGATTGTAATTCTTCCTCAGTCGCTGCCATTAATCGATCAATATGTTCATAATGTTCAGCTAAAATTCGAGCAGCCTTCGCTCCGACATGTCGAATCCCTAAACCGAATAATAATCGTTCTAATGAATTATCTTTGGATGCTTCAATGGCGCTTAACAAATTGTTAACGGATTTATCACCCATTCTTTCTAATACAATTAACTGGTCATATTTAAGTTTATAAAGATCGGCAACATTAGATACAAGATTCTTATCGAATAGTTGCGTAATCACTTTTTCGCCTAACCCGTCAATATTCATTGCATTTCTTGATACAAAGTGAATTAGACCTTCGCGTATTTGTGCAGGACATTTCGGATTTATACAACGTAGAGCAACTTCCTCATCTAAGCGCACTAATTCACTGCCACATTCTGGACATTGTTCTGGCATCGCAAAAGGTTGCTCCTCACCAGTCCGTTTTTCAGGTAAAGGACGAACAACTTCTGGAATAATATCTCCTGCTTTTTTAATAATGACAAAGTCACCCACACGAATATCTTTTTCTTTAATTAAATCCTCATTATGTAAGGAAGCACGTTGAACAGTCGTTCCTGCCACACGAACAGGCTCTAAAATTGCGGTCGGTGTCACCACACCTGTTCTTCCAACACTTAATTCAACATCAATAAGTTTTGTTTCAACTTCTTCTGCTGGGAATTTATATGCTATAGCCCAACGTGGAGACTTGACGGTATAACCTAATTTTTCCTGTTGATCAAATCGGTCAACTTTTATAACAATCCCATCAATTTCATATGGTAATTCTGGCCGTTTGCTTTCCCATTCCTCAACATATTTTAATACATCATCAAGCGTAGGACAGACTTTCCTTTCTTTATTTGTTTTTAAACCAATTTGATCAAGATAATCCAGAAACTCACTATGTTTTTCAATGTGAGATACATGATTTTCACCTATCGAATATAAAAAGACATCTAAATTTCTTGATGCCGCTATTTTCGGATCTAGTTGACGAAGGGAGCCTGCTGCTGCATTCCGTGGATTAGCAAATAACTCTTCACCTTTTGCCTCTCTTTGTCTATTCAATTCAACAAAGGACTTTTTCGGCATAAAACATTCGCCACGCACTTCAATCGTAACATTTTCCTTTAATTTTAATGGGATCGACTTAACCGTTCTTAAATTGACTGTAATATCTTCACCAACGGTACCGTCTCCACGTGTTGCACCTTGAACAAATTTCCCATTTTCATAACGCAAAGAAATTGCTAGTCCATCAATTTTTAATTCACATACATATTCGTAGTCTTCTCCCAGTGCTTGTCTTACTCTTCTGTCAAAATCACGTAAATCCTGTTCGTTAAAAGCATTGCTAAGGCTAAGCATCGGAACACGATGTTCGACCTTTTTGAAACCTTCTAATACTTCACCACCGACCCGTTGTGTTGGTGAATCTGGTGTTATAAATTGTGGAAATTGATTTTCTAATGATATCAGCTCTCGTAATAATTGATCATATTCATGGTCTGATATCGTCGGTTTGTCTAACACATAATATTCATAACCATATTGTGTTAATACTTCTTGCAATTCTTT
>CADBNU010000030.1 GCA_902796085.1 Heyndrickxia coagulans | reverse complement strand
GGTAAAAAAAGAGGGGTGTTGGTATGGAAAAGGGAAAAATTTTATTTTTAAAATCAGCGATCATCTTGCTTGGAGTCATTATGTTTGCCCTCTGTATCGGATTGGCTGAATTAGCGAGATATACGGCAAAAACGAATCCTGAATATGCATATTTACGCTATCCAATTTTATTTGGTATGTATGTCACAGTCATCCCATTTTATATCGCTCTTTTTCAAGCTTACAAAATATTGAAATACATAGAAATAAAAAATGCTTTTTCACAATTAGCGCTTCAATCACTACAAATAATCAAGCGATGCGCAGTGACTATCAGCATTTTATATGTTGTCGGGAGCATAGGATTGCTGTTATTAAATGTTCTACATCCAGGAATATTCCTTACTGGAATTGCTATTATTTTTACATCCCTTGTCATCGCAGTATTTGCTGCCGTCCTTCAAGCTTTATTTAAAAGTGCATTGGAAATAAAGGAAGAAAATGAGTTGACGATTTAAATTTTCGTTTTAGGGGGATATCTGACGTTGTTCTCGTTCATTCTCATTATTTTTTTTGTTTCTATCACAATTCTGGCCATTAAGATGAGGAAAAGGCCTAGTTCAACTGGAAGGCCGTATAAGTGTTCCTATGTGATCTGCATCTTATTGGTTTTAAATTGGCTTCTTTATTTTGCCGGTTTTTATACAATATTACCTTTACAAATCGCGGATATTATGTTTACTCCAATTTGGTTGATATTATCGTTCTTAGGTTTATTAATTGCTTTTATCGAATATAAAAGAAGCATGGGAATTGCAGTTCCGATTGCTTGGCTTTCCATTATTAGCTTGGTTTTTTCACTAGTCCTCTATGGAATAGGTAAGATGTAGTTCTTTAATGACAACTGCATTGGAAAAAGGAAAAAATGTGGTGAAACAATAGAAGGGATATAATGGGGAGGTAAAATGAATATTTATAATACAGTTCCTTATTTTATCAATTATTACGAACCGACAGAGGAATTTTTAAAAACTTATCAGAAAACATTTGCTCCACATTTTCGTGAATATTTTCTATATCATTGTAAAAACCCGGATGACAAAATAAAAGTTGCTCATCAAAGGTATAATTTAAATGATATTAGTGAGATTTCTAAAAACATAGAAAAATATATACAGGAAATTGCCAAGAGTTATCAGAAGAAATATAATGTTCAATTTGAAAAGGATGTTCATATTATTGTAGGGATGTTTGGATCGAATGCCTTTTGCCAGCGAGAAATTATTCCGGAAGTTACATTTTGTGTAGAAAAATTATCACCTAATGCTGAACATTTAAAAGTGATTATTGCTCATGAATTCGGCCATGTCCTTCACCGAATATTTTCTTACCAGGAGAGGATGGACTGGTACTCTGTCCAATGGTATCATCCATACACGATGTTACTAGAAGAGGGGTGTGCTACATATTTTTCTAAGCAAGTTTCGAAAGCAAAAACATCCGTATATTTTTCTTATGATGAAAATGGGGATGAGTGGTTAAATTTTGCAATAAATAATTTCAAGTTAATTTTGAATGCGTTTTTGGAAGATCTGGAAAAATACTCTCATGAACATATATATTATGAATGGTTTTCGATTAGCGGAGGGAAACGCTTTGGTTATACAAGGTTAGCCTATTATATCGGTTATCGTGCCGTGAAAAAATTAATTGAAAAATATGGAGAATTAAAAGGTATTACGATTTGGCGAAATCCAAGCTTTTTCGATCAAATGAAAGAGATTCTAGTAGAATTAAAAAATAGTTAGGCCAAATATGATAATTCTAAATTATATTGAGGAGTAGTTCTTAGGTGCGTTTTGTCCTGTTATCTTCCACAATAATCTATAGGGAGTTATACTTCTCCGAACACTTTTTTTACGATTGATCTGCTTATCTGCGAGAGAAAGGTTTTCATGACGTCTATGAACGCATTTTTTTCGGTTAACTTGGGGGATAACTGATTTCATCGCGGAGATGAACGCATTTTTTTCGGTTTACTTTGGAAAAAACTGTTTTCATAGAGTGAGTGAGCGCACTTTTTTCAGTTTATTTGAGAAAAACTGTTTTCATCGAGTGGATGAACGCACTTTTTTCAGTTCACTTGGGAAAAACTGTTTTCATCGAGTGGATGAACGCAATTTTTTTCGGTTTACTTGGGAAAAAACTGTTTTCATCGAATGGGTGAACGCATTTTTT
>CADBNU010000029.1 GCA_902796085.1 Heyndrickxia coagulans | reverse complement strand
TTCATCCCTAGCATAAAATGCTTTCAAATAAGATTTTATAAATTACTTTACTTGTTCAGCAGCATACACGAAAATTACAAGTTTTTCTTATGGCTAAACAATACTTTGTCAAGAATTCTAAAGAAAATAAAAAACTAACCGCACCTTATTTGGCATCTTGATATTCTATTTGCACAAATACCGGATAGTGATCAGACGGAAGTTTTTGTCTTCCTTGATACCAATAGGAATCTGTTAAAATTCCATATTTTTTTACATTAAATTGTCGAGTTACAAAAATATGATCAATACGTTCGGGATGATAATAGTTTGGATCAAATCGATTGAGTGTACCACTCGTTACTAATTTGAGTGCAGTTCTATCAAAACTATCATCCAACAAGGAACTTTCACTTAAAATTTTATAGCCTTCGCTGTGTTCATTAAAATTACAGTCTCCCATTAAAATAGAATTACTATTCGGTCCTGCAATAGCCCTTATTTTATCAAGTATCAAAAGTGCAGATTTTTCTTGAGCATCTCCTTTCATATAATCGATATGAGTATTAAACACCCACATTTCATTTAAAGTCTTTTTATCCTGAATTTTTATCCAAGTACAAGAACGAATATAATGAGCATTCCAACCTAGTTGAGGAACAGAATCAACTGGAGCCAAATAAAACATTCCACTATCAAGAATGATAAATTTATCTGCATTTATTAGTATTGAATTATGCGACCCAGTAAAGCCATTTTCGTGATTAGGAAAACCAACAAAACGAAAATCAGGAAGAAGCATTTTTAGACTTTTTATTTCTTTCCTATAATCTTCTTGAATTCCAATTATATCAAAATCATAAAATTTTACCATTTGCGCAATAACCTTGCTTCTATTTTCCCAAACATCCCCATTATTCGAATCTTCTTGAACATTTATCCGAATATTCCAAGTAGCTACATTATATGCATTTGCAAAATTTACGGCAAATAAAAAACAAAAAACAATTTGAAGTATTAGTTTAAATTTCAAAACTAGATTTTTCCGGTAAAAGTTTTTCAAAAGCATTTTTTATTCGTTCCTTAAGAGTATCAAAATCCATATTGGGGTCAGAGTCATTTAAACAAATCATCGATTTCTTTTGTGATGTAATGACATTTTCAATTTCACTTATAGAATCATCATTAATTTCATACAACTGTCCTCTATTTTTACAAGGGACAAAATCACCTTTCGCTAACCGCCAATAACGAAAAACCCAATTTGTAACATCCATTGATGTTCTAAACCTGTTACGAGTCGTCTCCTGTAAAAGTTCAGGTTCGTAATCCCAAACTTCTTCAAGAGTTTGTTTTAAATAGGCAATTGGCAAATGATCATCACAAAAACCAGTAAATTGATTCCAAGGAGTCAAAGCGATGGATCTATAAAGCTCTCGACCATACTTCAAAGAATAATACTTAGAAAAATTCTTTTTGATATAATCTTTTTTGCAAATATGCTTATTTACAACAGCCATGTCATTAGCACGGAATTGGAATATTTGTTCACCATTAGGAATTAAAGCGTTGAAAATAGCCTGATCACAAGGTTTACCATTTTTAAAGAAGGTTTCTTCGTCTAGTTTTTTGATAATAAACATGTCATCATTGAAAAAAACAAATTGTTTTTCCAAGCCAGGAATCCTGTGCATGTTCAATTCAAGAGGATTACAACTGAATGTCGGCAAAACATCTTTAGGTAAAAAATCAGAATGATTTGTTATGTGCAGTTTTGGGTGATCTTTATTCAAAAACTTTGGCAAATGTCCCCATGTTACAAAATGGATTTTATTCACCCAAGGGGTAAATTTTTCTACAGCACGGAACCAATATTGCATATTATCCCAATCACGGAACCGGATCTTTGCATCCACATTAAAATTGGGATCCCATTTCTCTTTCTCTTTTTGCCAAAGAGGATCTTTTCCATCAACCCATAAAACAACGAAATCAATTTTTTCTGCCATTACAAAAACCAGCTATCAAATAATACCAATATACGTATAATTCCATATTCGAAAAAGATAACTAAAAACAGAATTCTTTTTACAAACGGACATTCAAATACTAACGAATAAAATGCTCAACAATAATTTTCAAGAAAAACTCAGCATTTTTTCTGTTCGATTCATTAAAATCAAGACTTTCGATAAGTTTTTGACGGGTTGCTTCAGCCCGTTTCAGTTCATCAGGAGAATCACCATAAGCCACACCATATGGTTCTTGATCATCTTTCCCTAAGTAGTCTTCCTTGCTTTTGCCGAATTCAAGTTTAACAATAGATTTGCACCCGCACACAGCAGCAATTGACGAATAGAACGTTTGCGTATCATAGCTATAACAATATTCACATTCATTTAATATCCGAACCTTCTCCTCTTCAGAAAGATTGTCAATCACAGGGCCATCAAAAGTTTGAGGCAAATCATCGCGATTTTTACCTTTTCTAACAATATAGCAATTGCCAGACCTTTTTTTAAAGTTCGTACATTTATACAATTCAGAATCAAAACAAGTTAAATGGACACACTTTCCAGAAGGATTAAGTTTACTATCGTTAAAAATTTCACGATACGTTATAAAACAATCTGATCGAGAATATGCATTGGGGGTATTCGTATAACGATAGTGATACAAAAACCATCGAATCACATTTTTCGCTTTTAGCGGATTACCAAACAAGTCTTCAGGATAAAGTACAATTGCATCTCGTGAAAAAAAGGGAAATCGTTGAATTTTACATTTTCTAAGGTGTATAGGAGTATTTCTTTTTCTAATCAAAGATCCAATTATATACTTTATTTGTTTCAGTGTATACCGTAACTTGGAAAAATTTTTTGTTTCTTGTTCAGTTCTAGGGAAATCGCGAAACAAGAACAATTTGGCATCATATCCTAAATCATTCAAACACCGACAAAGTTCTGATAAAACAAGAGCTCCCCCACAATACCACGTAGTATTTACAATTATGATTTTCTTTATTCGCTTCATTAATTTTTTCTCTTTAACATATATTTAAGATCATTTAATTCATCTCGTTTGAGTGCGATAGCTACACCCACATACAATATAGTAGCAACTAAACCACCTATAAACACCTGCGCATAAGGATTAAAAAAAACTTTTGTTACAAGATATGCAACAAAATACATTAAACATGATATACCAAAAATAGGAGCAATATCCATAGTCTGCCTTAAAATGCCCACGCGAATGAGTTTTCCCGTATAATAAGTATTTACAAAAAGAGACAGAAACGAGGACACAAGAATTCCCCAAGCCATTGGAATCAATCCCATGGGAATTGTAATACATAAAATTATTACTCCTAATATTTTCTTGATAATTTCCAACCGCAAAAATAAATCAGACCGGCCCTTTACTTGTAATAAATTAAGATTTATTGCATGAATAGGGTATAACATCATCGCAACACATAAAATTTCCAAAAAAGGAACACATTCAATCCATTTGTCCGTAATAAGAATAAGGATAAATGGTTTAGCTAGAGCAGTCAACAAAAGCATTATAGGAAACACAACAAAAGCAGAGACACGGAGAATACGCCTATAATTATAAGCAAGCTTTTCTTCATCATCCTGTATTTTGCTTAACACAGGGAAAGTAACACTTTGTAAAACATTAGTTGCCTGTTTTGATGGCAAATTTGCATAAGATTGAGCACGATTCCATATTCCCAATTGAGAAGTGGAAAAAAATTTGCCAATGATTAAAAGATACATATTTTCGTAAATTGTTCCCAACAGATAAGAAAACAACAATTTACTTCCAAAGCCCCACAAATATCTAAATGATTCCTTTGACCAACGTTCTCTCGGTAGCCACCGAACACAGTAATAAAGCAAAATAATATTAAGCAAAGAACTTACAACTTGAGGGATGACAAGAGCCCAAATTCCGAAACCAGAAAAAGCAATTGTTAAAGCAACAATGCCTGTTGTAACTTTACATGTTAAGCTTATTTTTGCAAGGCTCTTAAATTCTAAATTTCTTGTCAGCTGAATACTTAACACAGAAGCCATAGGGCTAATCAACAAACTAAGAGCAGTTACTTTTAAAACGGAAGTCAATATCGGAGCATTGTAAAAGTCAGCTATTAATGGAGCCGCAAAAAATAAACCTAAATACAAAACTATACCAACAGTGATACTATAGTAAAAAGCAGTAGAAAGGTCCTTTTCACTTAGGTCCGGTTTGCGAATCAAAGCAGCCCCAAATCCACTTTCTACAATACATTGAGCCACGGCCAAAAAGACCACAGGAAGCGCAGTAATACCATAATCTTCCGGCGTTAACAAACGAGCCAAAATAGTTGTTATTACAAATTGAAGTCCAGTATTACCAAATTGATTTAAAAATTGCCAATATAGACTTTTTTTTGTTTTAAACTTTAAATTACTTTCGGTCATTTTCAACTTATTATATAAGTAAACAAAAGGATAAAATTATATCAAATCCATTGATTTAGAATGTATGACGAATACGGATATGTTTCATGAAAATCGTTATATATAAACATGTAATACCAATAAGTTCCATAATATCCTATCGATAATGCGAGTACCATTTTCTTTTTTACACTCTCTTCTAAAGCATCAATCAACCAAGGAATCGCAAATATTTGGAACAATGAAAAATACGAAATAATACGTTCTGCATCATTACCTATCAACTCTCTTGCCTGCGTAGCAATAATAGACACACATAAAGAGAAGATTATGAAATAAACTTCATCGCCTTTCTCTTTTGCATAATCCCAGAAATAGCAAAAGATCACAGGAATAGGAAGCATTATCAAAAAACGCATTATAAAAAAACCATGAGTGCTATCCTTAAAATAATGAGCATATTTATCATTAAGTCCGACAAAAGACAAAACCATATCAACAAAATTTTGAACCAATAACGCAACTAAAACGCCAGCAGACAACAGCGTTACAACAAGTATAATAGATTTCTTTTTCACTACATAATGATACACTGGGTATAACACAATAGCAACAACGGCCGATATATGGAACAAAGAAGCTAATCCTATAAAAAGTAAAAATGGAAAAAAATTTTTTTTTACAACAAATATAAATGAATATAGAACGATAGCACAAGCTAAATTTTGACGCATCTGATTTAGCGATACATTATAATACAATAAATAATAAGCCATTAAAGCAACCCATACAGGAAATTTATCTTTAAAATGCAGCAGCGCATACATAACAAAGAACAACTGC
>CADBNU010000028.1 GCA_902796085.1 Heyndrickxia coagulans | reverse complement strand
ACATGATCCCGATATAATTATGGTCGGTGAGATTAGAGATGCTGAGACAGCAAAAATTGCAATTCGAGCAGCGTTAACAGGACATTTGGTCTTATCTACAATGCATGCGAAGAATGCAAAGGGTGGACTCTATCGGTTAATTGAATTTGGTTGTAATTGGCATGATTTGGAACAGGCGATCGTTGCTATTACTGCTCAAAGGTTAGTTCACCTTGTTTGCCCGTATTGTAAAGACTATTGTCACCCTTTATGTCCTCGTTTTTTCAAAAGTCGAGCGGTTGTATATGAAATTTTAATGAAAAAAGCATTAAAGGAAGCATTGCTAGAAATGAAAGGCCAAAGCATGAAAGCCGCATATCCTACCCTTCGAAAACAAATTTTAAAAGGTATTACGCTCGGATTTATAAAAGATAAGGAGTATAATAGGTGGGTATATGATAGTTAGAAAAAATCGCTGGAAAATAGAGGAACAAATCGTTGTCTTAAAACGATTAGGAATGTTATTAGATCGTGGTTATTCTTTAAATGAAGGTTTTGAATTTGTTCAAATTGCATTAACGAAACATAAGCAAATGGATATTGAGATAACGATCAGAAAACTACAAAATGGTATGCCATTTTATAAAGTACTGGAAGAATTGAAATTTCATCCATGGGCGATAAGTTTTGCATTTTTTGCTGAAAAAAATGGTAACTTAGCGACATCATTACAAACGGTTTCTAGATTATTATTAAAAAGAAAGCAGGAACAGAGTAAGTTAAAGAAATTACTTACTTATCCCATTTTTTTATTACTTTCTACATTCATTATGTTTATTTTCATATTGAATGAACTACTTCCCCAATTCATCTTTATGTACGATTCCTTTTCCTTGACTCCTAATCTATTCATCCTTTTTTTCTTACAAATCCAACAACATCCATATATTATGTTAAGTCTTACAATCGTTTTATTCCTTATACCTTTATTCATTCTTAAACAATATAAGAAAAGAAAGACCGATATTGAAATTCAAGTGACTCTTGCGAGATTGCCGATCCTTGGCCGTTTCCTTAGGTTATGGCATACGTATTATTTGTCCTATCATATTAGTCAACTATTAAAAAATGGTATTTCTTTAATGGAATGTTTTCAATTTATAGAAAAGGATCCGAAAAAACCATACTTAAAGTTGATTCTTCGACAAACACAACAAATGTTATTAGAAGGATACCAATTAGATCAGGCAATTAATCGTGTGCCCATTTGGGAAAAGGAACTCGGTCAAGTTATTTTCCATGGTCAATTAACAGGAAATCTGGATATCGAATTGGAAGTATATAGTCACTCGTGTTTGGAACGATTTTTTGAAGGAATAGAAAAGATCATAAAGATTGCTCAACCAACGATTTTTGGTTTTATTGCGATTTGGATTATTTTTATGTACATGTCGATTATGCTACCTAGCTTTGAAATAATGAACAATTTATAAAAGGGGGACAAACACAAGAATGCGTAATGAAAAAGGCTTTACTTTAATTGAAATGATGATCGTTTTATTCGTCATTTCTATTTTATTATTAATTACAATCCCAAACGTAACAAAAAATCAATCTTCTATTACCGAAAAAGGTTGCGAAGGACTTGTCAATATGGTGCAAGCACAAATACAAGCGTATATGATAGATCATAATGGTGAGACGCCAGATATTAATGATTTAACGAGTAATGGTTATTTAGAAAGTGCTCCCAAATGTCCTAATGGATCAAGTGTTACAATCGTGAATGGAAAGGCAACAGTAAATAATGAACGTTAACACTAAGAAGCATAAATTTCTAATAAGGGAGGATGGTTTTACGTTATTAGAAATGCTATTCGTTCTATTTATCTTGTCCGTTATGCTTTCAGCCATTCCTCCTATCTTTCACTCCATTCAACAGACAATCAATCAAACGAACTTTATCCACCAATTTCAAGCAGATTTATATTATGCGCAAAGCTATGCAATATCACATCGGCGAAGAATTAGCTTTAAGTATGATTTTACAAATAAGATGTATACTTTATCCGCTCCCTTTGATGAAGTTATTTTAGAAAGACAACTTCCTAACGATGTGACAATTGAAAGAGGAAGTCTTACTGATTTTTATTTTAAGGGTGATGGTAATGTTAACCGCTTTGGCTATATCTATATAACAGTAGAAGGTAAACAATATCGTTTGTTTATAAGTATCGGACGAGGGAGATTTATTGTGTATGATTCGTAGAGTTAAAATGAAAAGTGAAAAAGGATTTATATTCTTAGAAATGCTCGTTTCATTCATTATATGGTTTGTTTTGTTTTCTACAGTCATTCCTTCATTTTTATATATTACAAATAGTAGAAAAGAAATATTAATTGATCATAAGGCTCATGAACTATTAGTGCAGCAAGCCACTCGTATTATTTTTGATGAGCCTATACGTGAAACTATAGTAGAAAATCATGATCAAATTTTTACATTTACAGTAAAAGAAGACAAAAATTGGAAGGAAATTTGTGTGCACTATGAAACAAAGCAAAATCAGGAAAAACAAGTTTGTCAAAAGGTACACTTGTAATCAAGATGGATTTACATTAATTGAAATGTTACTTAGCTTTTTGATATTTTCATTTTTAATTATTTTTCTCTTGCATTCTATACCTCTTTTAAAATATCATGCATATTCTACTGAAACATTGGATCAATTGCATTGGGACATATTTTTGAACCAAATAAAACGGGAAATACGAACAGTAGAGACCATTTATCTCAGTAATCATCAACTCGATTTAATTAAAAATGGGCGACTTATTACTTATGATCAATATGGTGAAAAAATAAGAAGGCGTGTAGATGGGGGTGGTTATGAAATCACCATGTTTAATATTAAAGAACTGACTTTTAAAGAATTAAAAAAAGGAGTAAAAGTTATCGTTTTACATAAAAATGGAAAAACATACGAAGGAGACATCTATTTACCAAATGGTATACCGATTACGAATAAGGGATGAGTCAGGTGTAATATTGCCAATTTCTTTATTTGTTCTTTTTCTATTTTCGATCGTTACCATGTATGCAGTAACGAAATTTGAAATGGAGAAACGCTCACTAGCACATATCGAAGAAACATATGATTTAGAATTATTATTACTGATGGCCTATCGAGATTTAGAAAAGCAATTTACAAAAGACCCGGCTAAAAAACAAGGACAATTCCAATATGAATATGGATTTGTCAATTTTCAATTACTGGATGAAACTGAAAATTCTTATCTTTTTCTTTTTGAATGCTACAGTGAAAGTGGGGAGCTATTTATGGAGTTATCCATGCCAAAATAGTTGATAAAATGTAAAAATGTTTGCATTTCACATTTTTGGTAAGAATATTAGTAGAGCAAAAATTTGGAGGGGAAAGCAATGAAAACAAACGATTATGTTCGTTTTTTGACACAAACATTTGTTGAACATTTTGAAACACCAAAAGAAGAAAGGAACAAAAATAAACAACGACTTCCAGTTTCATATCAATTATTTGGAATCTTGCCTTATTCTGTAAAAGAAAGTGTGAAAATGATAAGAAAAAGAAAAAATTGAATTATGATAAATAATCTTAAAAAAAGGGGAGCATTCCCCTTCATTTTTTTATTAATGAATGTTGTGTTAGGTAAAATATTCCTCCGTTTATTATTGAAACATGTATTTTCGGTTCGTATTGGTTTTTTAAGGCCTCTTTTTCAATATAATAACGTTCCGGTCGTTCTTCTTCATCTTCGAAAAAAGCATCCAGCAGTTTAGCATCTTCTGCCCACCTTTTTTTAGCATCTTCTGCCCATGTATGATCGTCCGTAGCTATTTCATTTTCGATAAGTTGTTTAATTCTTCTTATCCCACTTTGCGGTTTTATTAATGGTGTAAAGGTAAAAGCAAAATCCGGCATTTTCGCAACTAAATGTATTTGATTGGTAAACAACTGATCATGAAAGTCATAAATGATGGTCCCATTCATTAAGTTCACACCGTAGGATTGCAACCGATCTTTTCTGTGATCACAAATGTAACTAATTTTTACATTTAGACAGAGCCAGGGGTATAGTGGTACATTTAGATTTGGACTACCGGATTTGTTTTCAAAAAGTCGAATAAAACCACCTTGTTTCTTGATCACATTAAAGATTTGATGCAGCCGCGGTGAACCAAAATGAATAAGTTCCCCTTTTGTTTTACCGAGTTCGTTGAAATCTGTAATGAAGGTAATTTTTTGGGGATTTGGTTCTGCGCCAATCTTTTCAATATAATGCCAGTAAAAAGGACGATTCATGAGCAGCTTATCCATTTCAATTGTTAATTGCACTGTCATGTATTTACCGTTATCTTGTTCAATTATACAATTATTTGTAGTAAAAAAGTTTTTAAGATAACTGTGAATTTCCTGCTGTTGCATAATTTCCATCCTCCTTAATGGACTCAGCCAGTTCAATCATCGCTGTTAAATTTTCCATTTTAATTTTCATTTCCCCTTCTGTTTCTGATGTAGTAAAAATATCAATGAGATGGTCTTCCAATTTACCAAATTCCAATTTTGTTAAAATTTCATCGAGCTCACCAATCACCCGTTCAAACAGATTTATTTTCTCATAGAGTAGTTTTAAAATATGTTCTTCGACCGTATTTTTCGTTGCAAAATTATAAATCCTAACATCTTTTTCTTGCCCTAGACGATGAATTCTTCCAATTCTTTGTTCAAGTCTCATCGGATTCCAAGGTAAATCGAAATTAATCATATGATTACAAAATTGTAAGTTGATTCCTTCACCGCCAGCTTCCGTCGCTATAAAAACTTGGGCATGGTTTTGGAAAAGTTCTTTCATCCAGTCTTTTTTCCCGCGTCTAAATCCACCGCGAAAAGGCACAGAAGATATCCCGTGCTGTTTTAAATACCATTGTAAATATAGCTGGGTCGCACGATATTCGGTAAAAATAATGACTTTATCATTAATCGATTGAATTAATTCCAATGCTTTTTCTGCCTTTGAATTTACTTGAATTTTTTGAATGAGCTCCATCATTGATTGAATAAATTGTTGGAAATTTTTTGACGGATTTTCAGCTTTGTCGAGCATATTTTTTAATGTAACGAAAATGGCTTCTTTACTACTACATGCTTCACGTTGCAAAGTTAAAATCGAGAAAGCATTATTTAAGATTTCATTATGTTCTTGTTTGAACTTTGTTATGGCATCATATAATTCACGTTCTTCTTTTGATAAATCGATTAAAATCGTTTCTACTTTCCGTTTAGTCCATTCAATTTTTGTATCTTGTCTTCGATTGCGGATCATCACTTTATTTATCAATTCTTTTAAATGTTTATCATCAACACTGTGTTTGTTTTTATACTTCTCTAAAAACTCCTTATAAGTTCCTAAATGTCCAGGTTTTAAGAGGGAAACTAGATTAAAGATTTCTTCAATTCTATTCTGTATTGGTGTTGCTGTCAGTAAAAGACAAAACTTTTTCTTTAAATTTTGGGCAAATTCATAGTTTCGTGTTTTATGATTTTTTAATTTGTGGGCTTCATCAATGATCACAAAGTCATAATCTAACTCTAAAATCGTTTCTTTATGGGGACTTCTTTTTGCAGTATCGATGGATGTGACCATCACATCTGTATGTTCCCAACTGTAGTTTTTGCGATAACCGATGGCAGGGATATGAAATTTACTATTTAGTTCCCAAACCCATTGTGAAACGAGAGAAGCTGGCACGAGGATTAAGACTTTCTTAACTAAACCACGAATCATATATTCTTTTAAAATTAAGCCGGCTTCTATTGTTTTTCCTAATCCGACCTCGTCTGCTAAAATAGCTTTTCCATTCATGTTTTCAATTACTCGCTGTGCCGTTTCGATTTGATGAGGAAGCGGTTTTAATTCAGGTAAGAATTTCGGAGCCTGTAAACCATGAAAATCGGGGATTATTAAATTTTTTTCCGCTTCAAGCGCTAAATTATATAAATTCCAGTTTGACCATGGTCCATCCTGTTCTAATTTATGTAGAAAAGTTTCAATCCAAGAATCGTCGAAATGAATGTTTAATTCCATGATTACAACTCCTTTTGCTGACGAGGAAATTAGTTGAGAAAAGCTTTCCTTAATGATACGATTGATATGATTGAAGTGTTAATCTTCCATAAACAATGAATAATCCTAAAAAATCGTAAAATTAGTTTACCCCTTTGTAGTAATTTTTATCAAAATGTTATGTTTTACACTTGAGGGGGAATTTTACGATAGGTAACAAAAGGGGGACAAGCTATGAGTGAACTTAAACGAACACCACTTTTTTCAACCTATAAAGATTGGGGCGCAAAAACAATTGATTTCGGTGGCTGGGAATTACCAGTGCAATTTTCTGGAATCAAAAAAGAACATGAAGCGGTGCGTACAAAAGTAGGTCTTTTTGACGTTTCGCATATGGGAGAAATTCTAGTAACGGGTTCTGATGCAGAACATTTTTTACAAAAAATGTTAACCAATGATCTTTCCAAACTGAAAATAAACAAAGCGCAGTATACAATTCTATGTAATGAAAATGGCGGAACCGTTGATGATTTACTTGTTTATAAATTGACAGATTCATCTTTTCTTCTAGTTGTAAACGCTGTCAACACAGATAAAGATTATGAGTGGCTATTAGAAAACCAATTCGGTCAAGTTGAAATACATAATGTATCATCTTCTTATGCTCAATTGGCATTACAAGGACCATTATCTGAACAGGTATTGCAAAAGCTTGTAAAAAACGAAAAGTTAGAATACATTCAGTTTTTTAATTTTAAACAAGATGTTCAAATCGGTGATGTGAAAGCATTGGTCTCAAGGTCAGGATATACTGGTGAGGATGGTTTTGAAATTTATTGTAAGCAAGAGGATGCAATTTATTTATGGGAAAATATTTTAAAAGCAGGTGAGCCAGAAGGAATAATACCTTGTGGATTAGGAGCAAGGGATACGTTACGATTTGAAGCAGGCTTACCTTTATATGGGCAAGAATTGAATGAAGACATCTCTCCGCTAGAAGCTGGGTTAAAATTTGCAGTAAAAATGAATAAAGATGTTGATTTTATCGGGAAAGATGCATTACAAGAGCAAATGAAACAAGGGATTAAACGGAAATTAGTTGGCATTGAAATGATTGAAAGAGGGATTCCGCGAACTGGCTACACAGTATTGAAAAATGGTGAAGAAATTGGATATGTTACAACAGGAACACAGTCACCAACTTTACAAAAAAGTATCGGTATGGCTTTGATTAAACGTAATTTTGCAGAATTTGATACAGAAGTCGTTGTGAACATACGAAATAAATCTGTAAAAGGTAAAATTGTTCCAACACCATTTTATAAAAGAAAGAAATAACACGTTGAGGGGGAAACTTCATGACATTTCGCTATTTACCCATGACAGAACAAGATAAGAAGGAAATGCTCGAGGCAATTGGGATTGAAGCCGTTGATGAATTATTTTCAGATATTCCAGAAGAAGTCCGGTTTAATGGTCGTTTGAACATTAAAGAGGCAAAATCAGAATCTGCACTTACTAAGGAACTTTTTAAGTTAGCTAATCAAAATGTAAATTTAAAAACGCATGCCAGTTTTTTAGGCGCTGGGGTATATGATCATTACATACCATCCATTGTTGATCATGTTATTTCTCGTTCAGAATTTTATACGGCTTATACTCCTTACCAACCTGAAATATCTCAAGGTGAATTACAAGCTATTTTTGAATTTCAAACGATGATTTGTGAGCTTACAGGGATGGATGTAGCCAATTCATCCATGTATGACGGAGGAACGGCTTTAGCAGAAGCAGCAATGCTAGCATGTGGTCAAACGAGACGCAAAACGATTTTAATTTCAGAAGCGGTACATCCTGAATATCGTGAGGTAGTCAAAACCTATGCCCGTGGACAGCGCCATCAAGTTGTTGAAATCCCATTAAATAATGGAGTTACGAGTACTGAACAATTAAAAGAGTTAATGTCAAATGATGTTGCGGCTGTAATTATTCAATATCCTAATTTTTTTGGTAGAATTGAACCATTAAAAGATTTTGCAGCGATTGCCCATGAATATAAGTCATTATTTGTTGTATCTTGTAATCCAGTTGCACTCGGTATTCTTACACCACCAGGTAACCTTGGAGCGGATATTGTAACGGGAGATGCACAACCATTTGGTATACCGACATCATTTGGTGGCCCTCATTGTGGCTTTTTTGCGGTGAGTAAAAAGTTAATGAGAAAAATTCCTGGACGGTTAGTAGGACAAACCGTTGATGAAGATGGTCGTCGCGGATTTGTTTTAACATTACAGGCTCGTGAACAGCATATACGCCGTGAAAAAGCAACATCTAATATATGTTCTAACCAAGCATTGAATGCTTTAGCTGCGAGTGTAGCGATGTCATCGCTAGGTAAAAAGGGTATCCGTGAGATGGCTGTTAAGAATGTGCAAAAAGCGAATTATGCTAAAAAACAATTTAAGGAAAAAGGGTTTGACATTGTTTATGATGGCCCAATATTTAATGAATTTGTATTAAAAGTTGATAAGCCAATTTCTCAACTTTCACAACATCTTTTAGAAAAAGGATTTATCGCTGGCTATGACTTAGGTAAACTTGATGAAAAATTACATGGTCATATGCTCGTTTGCGTGACTGAAGTGAGAACAAAAGAAGAGATTGACCAATTTGTCGAGGAAGTAGGTGCTTATCATGCAAAATAAACAAATGCCGTTAATTTTTGAAATTAGTAAAGAAGGGCGTATCGGTTACTCCCTTCCGGAAATGGATGTACCTGAAGAACAAATTGAAACCCTTATACCGGAAGAATATATACGTACTGAAGAAGCTGGACTTCCGGAAGTTTCTGAATTAGATATTATGCGTCATTATACAGACCTTTCAAAGAGAAACCATGGAGTTGATTCTGGTTTTTACCCACTCGGCTCCTGTACGATGAAATATAATCCAAAAATTAATGAAGATATTGCGAGGTTACCTGGTTTTGCCCATCTTCACCCACTTCAAGATGAAAGTACCGTACAAGGATCGCTTGAATTAATGTATGATTTGATGCAATCATTAAAGGAAATAACAGGTATGGATGAAGTGACCTTACAACCGGCAGCTGGTGCCCATGGAGAATGGACAGGGTTAATGATGATCCGGGCTTATCATGAAGCAAATGGAGATTATAACCGTACTAAGGTAATTGTACCTGATTCAGCCCATGGAACAAATCCTGCATCAGCTGTGGTAGCTGGATTTGAAACTATTACAGTAAAATCTGATGAAAATGGGTTAGTTGATATCGAAGATTTAAAACGGGTAGTAGGACCGGACACGGCTGCTCTAATGCTTACAAATCCAAATACTTTAGGTTTGTTTGAAAAAAATATTTTAGAAATGGCTGAAATTGTTCATAACGCTGGTGGGAAATTATATTATGACGGGGCAAACTTAAATGCGATTATGTCTAAAGTCCGACCAGGTGATATGGGATTTGATGTTGTTCATTTAAATCTCCATAAAACTTTTACGGGTCCACATGGTGGAGGTGGTCCAGGTAGTGGTCCGGTCGGTGTGAAAAAGGATTTAATTCCATTTTTACCGGTACCGGTTTTAGTTAAACAAGATGAGCAATATGTATTTGATTATGATCGGCCACAATCGATCGGTCGAATTAAACCATTTTATGGGAATTTTGGTATCAACGTCCGTGCATATACCTATATTCGTACGATGGGGCCCGATGGGCTAAAACAGGTGACAGAGAATGCGGTTTTAAATGCGAATTATCTTATGCGTAGGTTAGCTCCATATTACGATTTGCCGTATAATACTCACTGTAAACATGAATTTGTTTTAAGTGGAAGAAAACAAAAGAAATTAGGTGTTCGGACATTAGACATAGCAAAACGTCTACTAGACTTTGGCTTCCATCCGCCGACAATTTATTTTCCGTTGAATGTTGAAGAAGCTATGATGATAGAGCCGACTGAAACAGAGTCGAAAGAAACTCTCGACGCTTTTATAGATGCAATGATTCAAATTGCCAAAGAATCAGAAGAAACTCCGGAAATAGTCCAAGAAGCACCTCATACTACAGTAGTCAAACGGTTAGATGAAACACAAGCCGCCCGTAAACCGGTTTTAAAATATGAAAAAGAAGCGTAAATATTAAACCTTCAGTTAGAAAACTGAAGGTCTTTTTTACTCGTTTATATTATAGATTTTATTTACCAACTTTAATTTTACCTGTCCATTTTTTAAAGCCACCCTGAAGTTGATAAAGCTCTTTGCATCCATTTTTATATAAGATCTGTGCAGCTCTGCCACTACGAGAAGTATTTTGGCAATATAAGTAGACTGGTTTATCTGTTCTTATTTCTTTTAAACGCATTTTTAATTGTGTTAATGGAATGTTTCTTGCCCCGAGAATATGCCCTGACTCAAATTCATTCGGTTCACGAACATCGATTAATTGGGCTTTACGATATCCTTTTATAAACTCATCTTGTGTTAAAACAGTAAGAATACGTTTTTGTTGAAGTTTATTAAATGCCCACCAAGCAAAGATAGCAATAATGATTGCTAGTAAAATGAGAAATGACGTCATTATTGTTCCCCTTTCTAAAACATATACGCTAATAAATATTATATATCTAAATACTGTTTTAGCAAACGAAAATATTATTTAATCATAATTTATTTTCATTGCAAATGAAATTTCATTGAAACGAGAAGAGGCTGCATAAATACAAGGGATTCGAGAAATATATTCTCAAATTTTTTAAATCAATGAAGAGTTTTTTTATCGATTGGTAAAAAAATATGTTAGAATGAAAAAGTTAGTATTTAAACCGATAAAAAAATAGATGACTATGAAGTAATCAAATATCTAGCAAAAACTTATTTTCAATGTGGTGCCTTCGAAAAATTCCTTCCAAAATAAAATATTTTCCTTTTAAAAGATGAAATTATTGACAAAATTTATGAAATATGCATCCAAACACAATATATAGTGTATATAAAAATGTTTTTGCACTATATATTGATTTGTGATTGTTGTTATGTTATCTTTAGGTTACAAATTAATAGACAGCTAGAAGATGCAGAGTGATTTTTTTATTGTGTAAAGGAGATGGATGTATGGCGGTAACAATGACGAATCAGCCACAGATTAACGTGAAAAAATTAAATGAAGCAATACGACTTTTCCCACAAGTATTTCCGATTACAGAAGATATGCACATCACATATAAAGGTGTCTCGAGACTTGTAATGTTGGATCGCTATTCTTTTAAAGATACTGAAAAGTTAACTTTAACAGAAGGCGATTTTGTTGTGTTAACGATCAAAGAAGATACAAAGTTCCCTGCTCGTGGACTAGGATTCGTTCTACATATTGATTGGGAGGGAAATAAGGCACGAGTTTTAGTTGACGAAGAATATCGGAATATTTTAGAAGACCCGGAAGAAGCAGAATCAGGTATTATTACACGTTCACTAGATGTAATTGAAAAACCGCTTGAAGTATACTACGAACAAATTGCGAAAAGAAATGCGGCTGGACTGGCAGAAGTAGAAAAGACGCCTGAATTACGAGAAGAATGGTTTCATAAGTTTTATCAAGAACTTGTACAACTCAACTTTGTTCCGGCAGGTCGCGTTCTTTACGGTGCTGGTTCTGGAAAAGAAGTAACCTACTTTAATTGTTATGTTATGCCATTTGTACATGACTCTCGTGAAGGGATTTCTGAACATCGGAAAAAGGTAATGGAAATTATGAGTCGTGGCGGTGGTGTAGGCACGAATGGTTCTACGCTACGACCTAGAAATACATTAGCTAGAGGAGTTAATGGTAAATCAAGTGGTTCAGTATCGTGGTTAGATGATATCGCCAAATTAACTCATTTAGTTGAGCAAGGCGGATCCCGTTGAATAAACGGCGGGATTAAAATCTCGCGAATTGCTGGGACACCCTTAGAGCTATCTTCACCACAACGTGACTGGTGACAGTGAGCGTGATGGTTTAAAAAGAAGATAGATTGGGCAATCAGCAGCGAAGCATCTCTGGAAACGGAGATGAACGTTCAACGACTATTGAAATTTCCTAAGGTTCCCAATAGCAAACGATAAAAAGGGAATGGGAACTATGGAAAGAGTAAACCATAACAAACGGCAACGTGGTTATGGGGCGCGAGACAAAGAAGAAATAATCGAATCAATGATAAATCTTAATGATAGTTATACCCAAGTTGATATAGCTAAAATATAAGTCGTGGTAGGATAAAAATTTAAAATGAGGAATTCCAATATCAAGCTATATCAACATGGAGAAAAAAGCTGATTCGAAAGTTTACAAATTTTCTTCTTTGATGAGATAGTCTGATCTCATACGAAAGTATGAGAGGATGGCAGAAATGACCATCCCCGTTCAATATTAATGAACGAGTAACAAAAAGCGTGGAGCTCAAATGATTATGCTAGCAGATTGGCATCCAGATATTATTGAATTCATAATTTCAAAAATGCAAAATCCTCGTATTTTACGGTTTTTAATCGAAAATGCGAAGGATGAACAAATTATTCGTCTTGCTCAAGAAAAATTAAAATTTACTCCACTAACTGAAAAAGAACGAACAATGTATCAAAGCATTGTTAATTTCAAACATATTCCAGGTTATGGTGGTTTTACAGAAGAAATCATTAAAGATGCCGAAGAAAAATTGCGTGATGGCGGAACTTACGATGTCAATAATCCAGAATTTTTAACAGGAGCCAATATTTCTGTTTGTTTAACAAAAGAATTTATGGAAGCTGTTGAAAATGATGGAGAATATGAACTTCGTTTTCCTGATGTTGAAAAATATAATCAAGAGGAAATGAAGATTTACAATGAAAAATGGCATGAAGTTGGTGATGTTCGCGAGTGGGAAAAAATGGGGCATAAAGTTCGCACATACCGTAAAATAAAAGCTCGTGAATTATGGCAATTAATTAATATATGTGCAACTTATTCAGCAGAGCCTGGAATTTTCTTTATCGATAATGCAAACGACATGACAAATGCGAAAGCATACGGACAAAAAGTTGTTGCGACAAATCCTTGTGGTGAGCAACCTCTTGCACCTTATTCAGTCTGCAACCTAGCAGCGATTAACTTAGCAAATATGGTAAACAAGGAAACGAAGGAAGTTGACTTTGAAAAATTAAAACAAACAGTTAAAGTTGGTGTTCGTATGCAAGATAATGTCATTGATGCGACCCCATATTTTTTAGAAGAAAATAGAAAACAAGCTCTTGGCGAACGTCGTGTTGGACTAGGTGTTATGGGATTAGCAGATCTGCTCATTTATTGTGAAAAGGTTTATGGCTCACAAGAAGGAAATGAACTTATTGATAAAGTGTTTGAAACAATTGCAACTACAGCTTATAGAGAGTCTGTTGAATTGGCTAAAGAAAAAGGGAGCTTTCCATATTTAACAGGTGAAACAGAAGACGAAACAATCGCATTACGAAAAGCCTTTATCGAAACAGGCTATATGAAAAAAATGCCAGAAGATATTAAAGAGGCTATAGTAGAACATGGAATTCGTAATTCGCATTTGTTGACGGTAGCCCCGACTGGATCTACAGGTACAATGATTGGTGTCTCGACAGGACTTGAGCCTTACTTCTCCTTTAAATATTATCGCAGTGGCCGTTTAGGGAAGTATATTGAAGTGAATGCGGAAATTGTTCAGGAATATTTAGACAATCACCCAGAAGCTTCCGCTGACAATTTACCAAAATGGTTTGTATCAGCAATGGAATTAACACCTGAAGCACATGCAGATGTTCAATGTGTTATCCAACGATGGGTAGATAGTTCTATCAGTAAAACAGTTAATGCGCCAAAAGGATATACCGTAAGACAAGTACAAAAAGTCTATGAACGCTTGTATAAAGGTGGAGCTAAAGGTGGTACTGTGTATGTTGATGGAAGTCGTGATACTCAAGTTTTAACTTTAACAGCAGAACAAGAATCAAATGAGATGGCGGAGGACGTTCAAACAGAAGAACCGATGGTTGTTATAGTAGATACGATTCAGGATGTCCGTTCTACCGACGTCACAGTAGGCTCAGAAATCGGTGATACTTGCCCAGTATGTCGTAAAGGTAAAGTCAAAGAGATCGGTGGTTGTAACACGTGTGACAATTGTGGTGTACAATTGAAATGTGGTTTATAAATTAGCTTATTCAGGTCAGCTGTAGGCTAGAAAAGAAGTCGCGATGTTTTGAAAAGTTGAAATGAAGTACCCCTTTGGACTATATTTGTCTAAAGGGGTGTTTTTTAACGGGAACATGGGTTATTTTAGATTTAGAAAAAAATTACTTTTATATTTCTGAATTCTCTGAATTTGTTATTTTCATATTGTTATTGGTAATGAATTAGGGATTAAACATTCTACAAATCCAAAAACGAATAAACCAGTTGTAATGACTATAGATTTTCTATTAACAATAGATAAGGATAATAGTTTAATTGATGTTGCAAGAACGATAAAGTGGAACGATGTATTATTGAAAGACCTTGTTGTTAGGAAATTTTAAATTGATAGATTTTGTTGGAAAATAAGAGGGGTGATAGGGGAATTGTAACGGAAGTAAGTTAAATGACCTAGAAGAGCTAATTT
>CADBNU010000027.1 GCA_902796085.1 Heyndrickxia coagulans | reverse complement strand
ATCCGCGGCAAAAAAGTGATTACATTTCGAGAATTGAAGAAGGAATATGATCAATTTCCAGTGGTTGTTGGGTATTATGAGATGTAACTTACGTTTTTTATTTAGGGGGTTATATAAATACCTGAAAGAGAAGTTTGACAATAAGGAGGAATTAAAAAACAAAAATACATGAAGAAAGAGCAGTATATAAATTTTTCGATTTACTTAAATGTTGATCCTTGTTTGCAGTAATGCTAATTATATACGTAAAAGCTGGGGAAGTATTTCTATATCAAAATTTCACTGCTGTTTCCAACTGAGTGTTATTACATACACTATTCTTAAATTTTAAGTATTCCTATGTGAAAAGGGGATTCATTTGGGATATGCCAAAATTGATATAAAACACAGGGACAGTTTTTGAAGATCCAAAACTTTAGTACTTTCATCATACCATTCTTCATACTAGTCAGTTTATTCTAAAGCTATTTTTAATATATTTAAATGATTTTCATTCTTTCCGATCTTCACCGGGTAATCTTTTATAATACTGTTTATATTTTTCATAAAAGAAGTGTTTATTTGAAAAACCGACCTCTTGTGCGATTTCGTTAATAGGCATTGAGGTGGCAGTAATTAAATTTCTAGCTTTTATAAGTCTTTGTCTTGTTACCAATTCACTAAATGTATATGATGTTTCTTTCTTAATCAAATTACTTAAGTAATTTTTGTTATACCCATATTTTTTTGCGATTTCTCCTATTTTTATTTCTTTATAATGTTTTTCAATTTCTTTTAATATATCAATTATTAAAGATTGGTGGGGGGTGATTTTTTTATCTTCTTTTATACTATAATTGCGAACAAGTTCTGTAAATAAAATGTTTAATAGATTACTAATAATGATATCCGCATACGGTTTTTGTAGATAATATTCTTCAACAATTTGATTCAAAGTATTAATAATGGAGGAATTATTATTTTGATAGATTAAATATTTTTGTGAATTGTGTTCTCCACTTAAAATATTATTTAAAAATTCAAAAATAATATTGTTACTTACTTTCATTTCATATAACCATTGAATATTAATGGAACGATCGCTGAAAATGATATTTACCATAATATCTTCCTCAGATAAGGCTTTAATTTCATGCTGACACCCAATATCCAAAAGAATGATATCTCCTTCATGAAGAGTCACGGTTTCTCCCTCAACAACTTGTGTACATTTCCCGGAAACGACATAATTGATTTCAACAAACTGATGAGAATGCAACGGATAATCAGCAAAGCGATTGTGCTTGGAAATGAAAATATCCTTATTGTTATAGAAAAGTGTGTTTAAAATTTTAAAGGAATTATTCGTTTTTTCTTTATCTTTGTCTGAAATATTATCGACAAATGTCTTTTCCTTTTTATGAGCTTCTTCTTCAGGTGTATACGATTTTAATTTTTGCATTACAATTATATCCATAATTTTCCACCAATCTCTAATATGTAAATTTGATACTAACTGTCTTTCTTTCTGTCATTGTACCACAATTTTAATTACGATTAAATAATTAGTGTAAGCGATATCAATAACATAGAAATGTATCAGAATAATTCCTATAGAAAGGATAGAATAGAATGTATTATTACTTAGCGTTAGATATTGGGGCGTCAAGTGGAAGATTAATATCTGGAAGTTTGGTAGATGGCACACTTGAATTAAATGAAATTCATCGATTCGATAATGGTCTTATCCAAAAAAATGGTCATGATTATTGGGACATAGATTATTTAATTAACGAATTATTTGTTGGGTTAGAAAAGGCAAAGAAACTTGGCATTACCAAAGCTATGCTAGGAATTGATACATGGGCGGTTGATTACGTATTACTCGATAAAACAGGAAATAAATTAAAAAATCCAATAAGTTATCGTGATCATAGAACAAATGGTGCTATTGAAGAGTTTACGAAGAAAATTTCAAAAAGGAAAATTTATGAGAAAACTGGAATTCAATTTCAACAGTTTAACACTTTATATCAATTGTACAGAGAAGAACAAAGCTTATTATTGAAAGCTGATAAAATTATGCTGATTCCAGATTATATTGGCTTTTGTTTAACCGGTAAGGCTGTTACCGAAGTGACTAATGCTTCAACAACACAATTGTTAAACCTTAAGCAAAAAAGATTTGATAATGATTTACTAAAAAAGATTCATGTAAGTGAAAAAAAGTTTCCTCCATTAATAGAAGCAGGGACAGTATTAGGAAGATTGAAAAAAGAATGGTATGAACGTTACGATTTACCGGATTGTGAGGTGATTACTGTTGCTACCCATGATACTGCTTCTGCGGTCATTGGTACACCAGCAATTGGTGAAAAATGGGCGTTCATTAGTTCGGGAACTTGGTCTTTATTAGGAGCAGAATTGACAATACCTGAAAATGGGATGGCAGCCTTTCAAGAAAATTATACGAATGAATGGGGAGCATATAATACTTATCGTTTTTTAAAAAACATCATGGGATTATGGATGGTTCAAAGTGTTAGGCGAAACATTCACAATCAATATACCTTCGGGGAAATGGCGGATCTAGCAAGTCAAGTTGTTCCATTTCAACAATTTATTGATGTAAATCATCCTCGGTTTACAAACCCAGAAAATATGATTATAGAAATACAAAATTTTTGTAGGGAATCAGGACAAACGGTCCCCCAATCAATAGGTGAAATTGTTTCTGCCATATATTGTAATTTAGCTTTATATTATGCAAATGAAATAAAAAAATTAGAATCAATAATTGGAAAAAAGATAGATTCGATTAACATTATTGGCGGTGGAAGTAATATAGCTTATTTAAATCAATTAACGAGTACCTTATCGAACAAAACGGTTTATGCTGGGCCAAGTGAGGCAACAGCAATTGGAAATATTATTGTACAAATGATTACAACTGGCTTATTGCAAGATGTTAAGGAAGGAAGACAACTCATTCAGAAATCTTTTGATATTAAATCTTATCACCCTGATATAAATGAATCTTATAAAAGTGTAGTGAACCAATATCAAACTTTTTTAGAGAAATAACCAATATCTAGATAAGGAGATGAACAAATTGAATACAGGGGAAGTAATAAGGGCATATGAATTGGCAAAAGAACGATATGCGAAAATAGGAGTAGATACAGATCAAGTGTTAAAAGAACTTGAAAAAATCAAGCTTTCCATTCATTGTTGGCAAGGAGATGATGTAAAAGGTTTTTTATTTCCTGGCCAAGAGTTAACCGGTGGTATTTCGGTTAGTGGTAATTACCCAGGGAAAGCGAAAACGCCTCAACAGTTAAGACAAGATCTAAGTAAAGCTTTATCTCTTATTCCAGGTAAACATAAAGTACAACTTCATGCCATTTATGCAGATACAGATGAAAAAGTAGACTTAAATGAGTTAGAACCAAGACATTTTACTTCTTGGGTTGATTGGGCAAAAGAAGAAGGTATCGGTCTTGATTTTAATGGGACATTCTTTTCACATCCAAAGTCTGCTAGTGGTTTCACTTTATCAAGTCCAGATCAGAAAATTCGTGAATTTTGGATTGAACATGGAAGACGTAGTCGAAAAATAGCCGAGTATTTTGGGAAAGAATTAGAACAACAAAGTGTAAATAACTTTTGGGTGCCCGATGGTTATAAAGATAATCCAATAGATAAACAATCACCTCGTGAACGTTTGATAGAAGCACTGGACGAAATCATGGCTGAAGAAATAGATGAAAAATATACTATTGAAGCTTTAGAAGGTAAGCTTTTTGGTACGGGTGTTGAATCCTTTACGGTGGGTTCTCATGAATTCTATATGGCTTATGCGTTAACCCGTGGAAAACTTTGGACCGTAGATGCAGGTCATTTTCATCCTACAGAAGACCCTTCCGATAAATTTTCAGCATTCTTACCTTTTGGAAAAGGATTAATGCTTCATGTTTCTCGCCCCGTACGGTGGGACAGTGACCATGTTGTAATTTTAGATGAAGCATTAATAAGAATTACACAATCATTAGTACGTGATCAACAATTAGATAAGGTAAACATTGGCTTAGATTTCTTTGATGCGACTATTAATCGTATCGCGGCTTGGGTAATCGGTTCAAGGAATACAATTAAAGGAATTTTAATGGGTATGCTTGCGCCAATTGAAGATTTGAAAGCAGCTGAACTAGCTGGTGATTATACGAAACGTTTAGCAGTTACAGAAGCATTAAAGACCTATCCTATTGGTGCTGTATGGGATTACTATTGTGTGAAACATAATGTACCTTTAGAAGAAGATTGGTTGGCCGATGTTCAACACTATGAAAAAGAAGAATTATTTACTCGTAATTAACTAAAGGGGTGTGTTTCAATGACAAACTTTATCGATTCTCCATATGTAAAAGAGTTTTCAAAAATTACTTTCCGTTTATATGACCATGGTTGGGATGAACGAAATGGTGGAAATATCAGTTACCGCTTAACGGAAGAAGAAGTGTCTCAATACGATGATGTCCAGGATGTATTATGTACTATTCCAATTGATTTTGATGGAAAAGAATTGGCTGGTATGTTCTTTTTAGTAACAGGCACAGGCCGTTATTTTAAAAATATTATTGATTTTCCTGAGAGGGATAGTGGATTAGTTCGTATTACTGAAGATGGAAAAAGTATTAATATTTTATGGGGGTTTAATGATGGTGGGAAACCAACAAGTGAATTTCCTACACATTTAATGGGACATGCAGCTCGCTTAAAAGTAGACCCAAATCAACGGGTAATCATGCATTGTCATCCAACGAATTTAATTGCATTGACCTTTACCTTTCCATTAGATGAAAAAGAATTAACCCGTACATTATGGAAAATGCAGACGGAATCTATTGTAGTATTTCCTGATGGAATTGGGATTATTCCTTGGATGGTTCCTGGAAATTCAAAGATTGGTAACGTAACAAGTGAAAAGTTGAAAGAATTTTCAAGTGTAATCTGGCCACATCACGGCATTTTCGCTTCAGGTACAACAATTGATGAAGCATATGGATTAATTGAAACGATAGAAAAGGCAGCTGAAATTTATAATATTATCCGTTCAACAGGTGGAGATATTTTACAATTGATAACAGATCAACAGCTGACTGAATTAGCTCAGGCTTTTGGAGTAACACCAAAAGAAGGTTATCTAGAAGTTTAATAAACGTAATGTATCGTTTGCTAGATTCGTAAGCATTTATTAACGAATCTAGCATATTAGAAGCATTGAAGAATTTCAATTTTTTGAAAGGAAGTTAGTTATCAGCGATCTGTAATCTGTAAATTTGATACTCATGATGTTTGTATTTGATATTGTTACAGATAAGTGCATCAGATTAAATATAGTTGAAAGCGCTTATATTGGGATTGTTTTATTTTAAAAATTAAAAATAAAATTAAATTTAAAAAATATCTTAATTTAAAACTATTAATAAAAACGATAATTTCTACAGTACCATGTTTTCATTATTTTATACAGAACCATTTTTTAATTAAACGATAGACTGAATTAGATGGAGGGGTTTTATGATTCGTAAAGCATTTGTGATGAAGGTATATCCAGACAAGCATGATGAATACGAAAAGCGGCATAAAAAAATTTGGCCAGAAATGGTGGAAGAATTAAAGAATCATGGAGCACATAACTATTCTATCTTTTTAGATAAAGAAACAAATCAATTATTTGCTTATCTTGAAATTGAAGATGAAGAAAAGTGGAGGAAAATGGCAGAAACGGATATTAACCAAAAATGGTGGACTTATATGGAAAACGTAATGGAAACCAACTCAGATAAAAGCCCTATTTCAAAAGATTTAAAGGAAGTTTTCCATATGGAATAAAAAAGGGGAGTGGGTTAAATGACAAATAAACAAAGATTTGCAGCCAAAAATGTTACAGGATGGAAAGCAACATTAGCAGTCGCAATGACAAATTACATAGAAGCTGGTTCGATTATTGCTGCTGCGAGTAGTTTAACAATGTGGCAAGCGTATTTAGATCTAGATAGTATTGAAGTGGGTCTTTTGAGTGCTTTAAGTGCAAACGCATTAGGTGCAGCAATCGGTGCTTTACTTGGAGGGTATTTAACGGATAAATTTGGTCGGAAGATTGTACTTAATTATGATTTATTAATTTATATGATTGGTGCAGCACTAATTGCAGCGTCTATTAATTTTTCAATGTTATTAATTGGAACCGTTATCATTGGGGTTGCGGTGGGTGCTGGGGTTCCTGTTTCTTGGACTTATATGTCTGAAGAATCACCAAAGGAAAAACGTGCTTATCGTGTAGGTGCTACACAGTTAGCATGGTCTATAGGACCTGCAGTAACTTTTGCTTTAGCTGTGTTATTAGCTCCATTAGATTTGCTTGGTTCTAGAATTATTTTCTTACATCTGATCGTGATTGCATTTATAATATGGTACCTTCGCAGAGGACTACCGGAATCAAAAATTTGGGAAGAACAAAAGGAAAAAGAGAAAAAGGAGGTAACAAAAGGGATAATTCAAGGCAATATTTTAAAGGAATTATTTCAACTTAAACCGAATCGTCAAGCATTAATACTTTTAATTGGTATATATTTATTTTGGAATTTGACAGCAGGAGCAATGGGATACTTTATGCCTTACATTTATGAAAGTGTAGGTGGATTAACAAATTCACAAGCAAACAGTCTACAAGCAGTATTGTGGACATTAACCGTATTAACTACTTACTGTATTTTTATGAAACTAGGAGATAAATTTAGTAGAAGAGCAATTTTTACAATTGGAGCAGTTATGGGGATTGTTGCTTGGTTAATTTTAACTTTTATGTCAATGACATGGACTACCCTTATTGCCTTTGTCTTACTTTGGGGCTCAGCAGCTGGTATCGGCGCTCAAGCGTTTTATGCGGTCTGGACAACGGAATTATTCCCAACACGATATCGAGCCACGGCACAAGGAATCATGTACTTTATCGTTCGTTCTGGAATCGCTATTTGGACATTTATCCTTCCTACTTTAATGGAAAAATTAGGATTTATTGTTGCAGGTATTGTAATGATTGGTTTCCTAATCATCCACGCAATTATTGGGATTATAATGGCACCACTTACACAAGGTAAATCCTTAAAAGAAATTGAACAAGAACGATATAGTAAGGTTGTAAAAGAAAAACAATCAGATTATGCTTCTTTTTAAAGTTTATACTATTAAATCTTAAAAAAATAAAATACAATCTGTTAGTCAATTATAGTGGCTTATCCATATGGGGAAGCCTTTTTTTATTTATAAAGAGAACATATAAATATATTTTAATAATTCTCCCCTATCTTTTAATTCATGTGGTATATTTGGTGATTCATTATAAAATAAAAGACAGATGTACCATTAAAAAGCCTGATACAGATTCGTTGTTTCATTCCTTATTAACATTCCTTATTATTGCAGCACAGCAGCATCTGTCCTGAACAAAGGGTATATACCTTTGTTACAGCCCAGCTACTTTATACTATTGGATTGTTTGTTTTATTTAAATTTCTTTTTGTTTAAGTAAAAACACAAATGTTGAT
>CADBNU010000026.1 GCA_902796085.1 Heyndrickxia coagulans | reverse complement strand
CAATGATATAACACCATCAATTTCAGTTTCTAGGATAAAATCTTCTGGTGTTAATTGTTCTTTTGCTAATGTATTTAATCTCTGTCGAAGTTTATCGACATCTTCTATTTTTAACGTCATTCCAGCTGCCATCTTATGGCCACCAAAATGAGGTAAAAGATCACGACATTTACTTAAATTTTCGAACAAATCAAACCTAGGAATACTTCGAGCAGAACCTTTGGCAAGTCCGGTTGTGTAGTCATATGAAAAAACGAGGGCAGGCTTTGAAAAAGTTTCAACTAAACGGGAAGCAACAATTCCTATAACACCTGGATGCCAATTTTCTTTTCCTAAAACAATGATTTGATCGTCTTTGTATTTTTCGTTCTCAGTAAACTCGGCAATCGCTTCCTTTGCTATTTCATCAACAATCGATTGCCTTTGTTTATTTAAATCATTAATTTCCTGAGCAATGGCAAATGCTTCCTCAGGATCTTCTGTTAAAAACAAATGAACACCAAGATCCGCATGTTCTAATCTTCCTGGTGCATTAATGCGCGGTGCAAGCGTAAACCCGATGGTCATTTCATTAACATGATGTATATCGGCACCAGCTACTTTTAACAATGCTTTTAAACCGAGATTTTGACAGGAAGGGATCAATTTTAATCCCTTTTGAACTAATAAACGATTCTCATCCTTTAGCGAAACTAGATCTCCAACTGTGCCAATTGCAACAAATGGTAACAGTTCTTCAGATACTTCTCCTAATAAAGCAGTAGCTAATTTAAAAGCCACACCAACCCCTGCTAATTCTTGAAAGGGATATAGGGAGTTCGGTCGCTTCGGATGGATAATGGCCAAACAATCTGGAAGCTCTGGACCTGGTTCATGATGGTCCGTAATAATCAAGTCTAATCCAATTTCTTTAGCAACATTGGCTTCATGTATACCAGCAATTCCGTTGTCAACAGTAACGATTAAGTCTGTACCTTGATCCTTTAAAAAACGAAATGCTTCTTCATTTGGACCATACCCTTCAGTAAATCGATTCGGAATATAGAAATCAACATTTGCACCAAGCTTTTTCAGTGTCGATAACAAAACATACGTACTTGTTACACCGTCTGCATCATAATCTCCATATACCGTAATTTTTTCTTTATTCCGAATTGCCTGATTAATTCTTTCAATAGCAATATGCATATCTTCTAATAAAAAAGGATCATAACATTCACCATTATGAAATAAAAAAGACTTTGCTTCTTCTACCGTTTCAATGCCACGATTCACTAATAATCTCGCAACTAGAGGTGTTAAATTTAGTTCGTTTACGAAATGATTAATATTTACTTCATGATCTTGACGAATCTTCCAGTGCGTTTTAGACTGCAACATAACGTTTCACCTCTCAACCTGTCTATTATACAAAAGAGCTAGCAGATATTCAATGTATGGATTCTTTTTAACAAAAAGAAGACTGATTTTATCATAAAAATCGTATTCAAACAGCATACAAAAATGGAAAAAGGACCTAAAACAAGGTCCTTTTACAAACAACTATATTGGATTCAAACTTGAGGCTCATCGCCTGCAAACTTTTTCTTTTCTGTATAAGTAATTAATACACCCTTTTTCTTTAATTCTTTTCCTTTCCAGACAAGCCAGAATTGGGCTGCGATGAATATGGAAGAATACACCCCTACAACAAGACCAATAAACATAGCTAAAGAGAAATTCGTAATCGCTTCACTACCGAACAACAGTAAGAAAACAACTGGTAAAAGTGTCGATAAAGATGTATTGATGGAACGTGTCATGACTTGACGCAACGACTTGTTAACAATTTCTTCTAGCACATGATATTCACGAATCTTTTTATGCTTCCGTAGATGATCACGCATACGGTCAAAAGTCACAATTGTATCATTGATCGAAAAGCCAATAACGGTCAATACAGCAGCTATGAAGTTCAAGTCAACTTCTAAGCGAGTAATACTGAAAACAGCTACCATAAAGAATGCATCATGAATTAAGGCGAGTACAGCAGCCAAACCCATTCTCCACTCAAAACGGAGTGCAACGTAAATAATGATACCAACAAATGCAATCACTACCGCCGTCATACCATTTTTAGCAATCTCTTTACCGACCGTTGGTGTTACAACACTAATATTCGGATCTACTCCATACTTATCTAGGAAATAAGCTTTCATATCATTGATTTCGTCTTTTTCCAATGTCCCTTTATAACGGGCAGTCGCTCTATCATGGTCTTCTCCAGAAATAACAATATCATCGGTCTCAACATCGAATTTTGCAAGTTCGTTTTTCACTTCTTCTGTT
>CADBNU010000025.1 GCA_902796085.1 Heyndrickxia coagulans | reverse complement strand
CATCGGTAACGTGTTGGATCAATTCTTGTAGTTCTTCTTCCTCTATTAGCCATTTTTGCATATTTTCAATATCTACAGAAAACACTCGATCTTTCGTAATGGGAGGGACAATTTGTCTGGCTTTCTTATAGCACTCTTTTGTTGCCGTTGACATTAGATGCGTTCCACGATAGTCCACAGCTTCCATGGCACATATTAGCTCAATAGCGATAACTCTCCTTGTGTTTTGTACCATTTGTAAAGCTTGCCTTGCTGCAATTGTTCCCATGCTTACATGGTCTTCTTGATTAGCAGACGATGGGATGGAATCGACACTTGCAGGGTGTGCTAAAACTTTATTTTCTGATACAAGGGAAGCCGCTGAATATTGCATGATCATCGCTCCAGACTGGAGTCCAGGTTGAGGACTTAAAAACGCTGGTAAATCATTCAGTTGTGGATTAACTAGCCGTTCAATTCTTCGTTCTGCAATATTTGCAGTTTCAGCAATTCCTAGTTTCATATAGTCCATGGCTAATGCGATGATTTCTCCATGAAAATTACCGCCAGAAATAACTTTACTTTCCTTTGAAAATATAAGTGGATTATCCGTCACTGCATTGATCTCAATAAGAAGTTTTTCTTTAACATGCAAAATAGCTTGCCAAGCAGCGCCGAGTACTTGTGGGATACAGCGAAGGGAATAGGCGTCTTGAATACGTAGTTCCCCTTGTTTTGTTATTAAAGAACTATTGGATAAATAAGTGTTCATTCTCATAGCTACTTGAATTTGTTCTTGGTGTCCACGGACTCTGTGTAAATCAGGATCAAATGCATCGATAATTCCTCTTAAACCTTCAATAGTCATGCAAGCAATCAGTTCACTTTGGAAGAGTAACTTTTCCATTTCCAAATAAGCATTGACTCCAACTGCAGTCATCGCTTGTGTTCCATTGATAAGTGCCAATCCTTCTTTTGCTTTGAGTTTAATTGGTGTGATACCTGCTTTTACAAAAGCGCGAGAAGTAGGTATCCGCTGACCTTGATAAAACACTTCCCCTTCTCCGATTAGTACGAGTGCTAGATGAGATAAAGGAGCAAGATCTCCACTGGCACCGAGTGAGCCTTGTTGAGGGATGACGGGATGAATAGACTTATTGATTAAATTGACTAGTTGCTGAACAATGATAGGTCGAATTCCGGAATAACCTTGGGATAATGCATTAGCCCTCAATAATAACATAGTACGGCTAATCTTTTCAGAAAAAATTTCTCCAACCCCGCATGCATGGGATCTAATTAAATTTAACTGTAATTCATCTAAGTCCATATCATCGATCATCACATCACTCAATTTTCCAAACCCTGTATTTATACCATACATAATTTTCTGCTCTTCAATCATTTTTTCTACCGTTTGACGATTTTGTTCTATTTTTGCGATGGTAGCTGGATGAATTTTGACTTTTTCCTTATACCATACAACTCGCTTAATTTCCTCAAGTGTTAATGACTTTCCAGTTAGTATCACCAATTTACCACCTCCAAAACACATAAAAAAGGCGTATAACACTATAAACGTAAGTTAGTGTTATACGCCCCCTAATAGACTAAAAGCTATGGGTCTTTTAATCTTATATATGATTTATTCCAAGACCAATCGACTCATGTTCCAGTCCTTTTACTGGTGCACCAATCGTGCCGTAAAAAGCTACGGCTATCCAATCGCCTTCTTCTCCATTTTTATATGGATTTCCGCGTACAACGGCAAACTGTAATCCGACAGTCCGCAGTACGGTACCTATAAGGTTGTTTCCCCTTGTAACACCATTTAATGCTTCAATTATGGCGTGGTAGATTGCGTGGTACTCCCGGTATAAATTAGGTTGTATTAATTTTTGCTTTTTAGCTGCTGTTTCAACTGCTGCAATAACCGTTTGTGTATCCATAGAGCCAACTTTCCCTTTACAATATTTCCAACCGTGTTTTTGCAAACTTTCTGGGATCTTATAATTATCCTGTAACAGTAGTAAGATTGCTGTTTTGCCAATAAGTTGATTGCGATCTAAGGACATCATATACTCCTTTTCTAATGACTAGTAGCTAAAATAATTTTAAACAATTCTGTAAATTCTGTCAACCAGACCGAACGAATCTAGACAGTTTAAATTGGCTACTACAGTATAATAGCAGCAATCGAACCGAATATTAGTAATGGGATATTAAAATGGATAAAGGTAGGTACACATGTATCCCATATATGGTTATGTTTTCCATCAGCATTCAGCCCTGAGGTTGGTCCAAGTGTACTATCTGATGCAGGCGAGCCCGCATCACCCAGCGCTCCTGCTGTACCAATTATTGTAGCCGTTGCCAATGTAGAAAAACCTACAGCGGTACAGATCGGGACATATAAAGCGGCTATGATTGGGACCGTTCCAAATGAGGTACCAATACCCATTGTTATGAATAAGCCGACGAGTAACATAATGAAAGCAACTACAAATTTATCACTGTTTTCAAGAATTCCAGTTGTTGCTTGCACAAGGGAGTCTACGGCTCCAGTTTCTTTCAAAATGTGTGCATATCCTGAAGCAATCAGCATTATAAACGCAATCATACCCATCATCGATATTCCATCAGCAACAAATTTTTCTCCTTTTTTAAATGGAACGATATGGAATAAAAACATCAAGATAATTCCAAATAATGCTCCGATCACAAGAGAACTGGTTAATATTTGAACGGCCAATGCTCCGACAATTGCAACAATCGTTAAACCATGCTTTATAGTAAATTTAACCTTTTCTTCAGATGCAGCCATATCAACTGTGGTTTTGTTAGAGGTCGAAGGAATTTCTCGATCCTTTCGATAAGTAAAGAAAATGGCAATTAATAAACCAACAACCATACTAAATCCAGGTACAAGCATTGCCATAGCAACTGAGGAACGAGAGATTTCCATTCCACTGGCACTCATTTCATCTGCAATAATTCCTTGGAAAATAAAACCAAAACCGGCAGGAATCATGATATACGGTGCTTTAAGACCAAAGGTTAAAGCAGTTGCTACGCCTCTTCGATCAACCTTCATTTTGTCAAATAAATGAAGTAACGGAGGAATGAGGATCGGAATAAATGCAATATGAACAGGTATAAGATTCTGAGATAAGCATGCTACACCAGCGATTGTTAAAAGTAAAATTGACCGTTTTCCTTTTATAATTCGTAATAAGCTTTGCACAAGAAAGTTAGTAATACCTGAGTATCCAATCATAACAGCAAAAGTACCCAACAGTATATAACTGAGAGCTGTTTCAGATAATCCTCCCATACCGGCAATAAGCATATTTATGGAATCGACGATTGATAAACCTTCTGTTAAACCTGCAACGATCGCAGCAATTAGAATAGCTAACAATACATTTACACGTAAAAGGCATAATACTGCTAAAACAACTACTGAAATAATCACCGCGTTTAACATATATATTCAACCTCACTTTCTTTTTTATTGTATCTTAAAGGAGAAAAAAATACGCCATTAAAAATCATGCCATATGTCTTTAAAATATACTAGATTGTTATCAATGATTCACCACCTTTTTTTGTAAAAAAATAGGGAACAAATACGAAAGAGAATTGATTCCTTTCGTATTGCCCCCTAATTACTAATAACGATAGGCATATTCATGAATTACGTCTCTTTATATGTATGATTAAAAATTTTGGAATTGCTTACGGATTCATAATGATGGTAAAGCCCCTTATTCGAGAAGTAGCTTTATAAAAACAATATGTTACATATTTAAAGAATATGAACATATATTATGTGTTTATTTTACTTCGTACGAATTCTGTTTTTTAAGTGAAAGGTCTAATATTTTGAGAAGTTTTGAGACTCAAAAGTAAATGATTTTGGTGAAGCGAGTCTTACAATTACAAACAACCCACTTCCCGAAAATCCAAGGACAAGTTATTTAGCAGCCATGAGTATTATCAGAACGGAACGTTAAAAAGAGTGAATGCTAAATTAAAATTAGATAATGATTTAGAAAGGCTGAGTCCTTACGGATTGGGCTTTTTCTATTTATTGGTAATTCTTTAGTAATGTTGATTCTAGCAACATTTATTTTTATAGTATTAAATGAAAGTTTATATATAAACAATTGTTAGGACAAGAGTTGAAAATCCAATTGCTATAATAGACTTATTCATGGTATAAGTGAAAAAGAAAAAAAGCTTAAGCAGAATAGACAAACGAGAGGGTTGAATAAATAGATGGAAAGTAATTTTTGGCATAGTTTACCTCGCCCGTTCTTTATACTGGCGCCGATGGAAGATGTAACCGATGTGGTCTTTCGTCATGTTGTAAGTGCAGCAGCAAGACCAGATGTGTTTTTTACAGAATTTACGAACTCTGAAAGTTACTGTCACCCAGAGGGTAAGAAGAGTGTACGTGGGCGTTTGCTTTATACGGAAGATGAACAACCGATTGTCGCTCATATTTGGGGAGATAAGCCAGAGAAGTTTCGTCAAATGAGTATCGGAATGGCAGAAGCAGGATTTAGCGGATTAGATATTAATATGGGATGTCCCGTCCCGAACGTGGCAGCTGATGGAAAGGGTGCTGGTTTAATTAAAAGGCCAGATGTGGCAGCGGAACTTATTGAAGCAGCAAAAGCTGGAGGACTTCCGGTAAGTGTAAAAACAAGATTAGGTTATACGAATGTTGATGAATGGCGTAATTGGCTAACTCATTTATTAAAACAAGATATTGTTAATCTTTCTATTCATTTGCGAACGAGAAAAGAAATGAGTAAAGTTGATGCCCATTGGGAACTTATTCCGGAGATTAAAAAACTTCGTGATGAAGTGGCTCCACAGACATTATTAACGATCAATGGAGATATACCAGACAGAAAAACGGGATTGGAATTAGTAGAGAGATATGGTGTGGATGGTGTGATGATCGGAAGAGGCATATTTAAAAATCCTTATGCCTTTGAAAAGGAGCCGAAAGAACATAGCAGTAAAGAGTTACTTGATCTGTTAAAATTGCATCTGGATTTATTTGATAAGTAT
>CADBNU010000024.1 GCA_902796085.1 Heyndrickxia coagulans | reverse complement strand
GAAGGTTATCAATTAGGATTTATCGCTGGTTCTGAAGCAGAATATGGCGGACGGAAAAATTATTTTACAAAACACGGTAATTACGAAATATTTGATTTGAATCGATCTATTCAGGAAGGTCGAATGAAAATTGATGATAAAGTCTGGTGGGGATTCGATGATTCAGATCTTTTTGCATGGGCTAAAGAAATACTTATTGATTATGCAAGACAAGATGAACCTTTTAGTTTTACGATATTAACTGTAAATACACACTTTCCTGACGGCTATTTAGAAGATAAAGCAAAAGCCCCGTTTCCGACACAGTACGAAAATGTCCATGCCCATACATCTAAACAAGTGCATGAGTTTGTAGAGTGGTTTAAATCACAAGCGTTTTTTGACCAAACAACCTTAGTCATACTCGGTGATCATTTAAGTATGCAATCGGATGATTTTTATACAGGTAAATTAGCAGACAATTATGAAAGGACAACATATAATGTTTTTATTAATGCGAAAAAAGATCCCATTAAAACAAATAACAGGAAATTTACAAATTTAGATTTATATCCAACGATCCTTGCAAGTCTAGGGGTTAAAATCGAAGGGGATCGACTTGGACTAGGAACTAATCTCTTTTCCGAAAAACAAACACTTGTAGAAGAATTGGGCTATAGCTATTTGAATCGTGAATTAGACAAAAACTCACTTTTTTATAACAATTCTATCCTCCAAGATGATTATATAAAAATGTTAGAGCAGGGAAAGTAAAAACAATCATAATCAAAACAGTCCAAGAACTTGCAGTTTATAGAGCCTTGGACTGTTTGTCATACATCGAAATATACTCTTTTTATTGAATCGCAAACATAATATCTGTTTGACATGCAACTTCGCCATCAACGGTTGCAACCGCACGACCTTTCCCAATTGGTCCGCGTACCCTTGTAATTTCTACTTCTAACCGTAATGTATCACCAGGTTTTACTTGACGTTTAAAACGACAATTGTCAATACCTGCAAATAACGCCAGTTTACCACGGTTTTCTTCCTTACCGAGAATAGCAACAGCACCAACTTGTGCTAATGCTTCCACAATGAGAACACCTGGCATAACGGGATATTCTGGAAAATGACCTTGGAAAAAAGGTTCATTTGCTGTAACATTTTTGATTCCAACGGCACGCTTGTCCTCTTCTATTTCTACTATTTTATCAATTAGTAAAAACGGATACCGATGGGGAATCATCTTTTTAATTTCGTTTATATCTAGCATCCTATATTTCCTCCTTCATAAATATTGACGCAACTATGTATGAATTTATTAACGCATATGAACCGTAAAAATGCAACCTTGGATAAATGTATGAATAAAAATCACTCACAAAAAAATACGGAAGCTTTTTTACTATTCTGCTTCCGCTGGTGTTCCCTCATCAATAATGTCAGTAATATGTGACCATGTTGATGGTTTAAATACGTCTGACGGGCTACCCTCTCCAATGACACCATAACCGATCATTGCACCAATTAAGAAAAATAACACAACAAGAACGAGGACAATGATGATTCTAAGCCAAATCGGTATCAGTTTTACACGCAGTTTTTTCGGCTTTCTTACCCTTTGTTTTTCTTCTTTTGAATTTTCATGTTTTTGTTGACGTCGCTCTTGACGGGTTTCACTTTGAACATCTATATTTTCCACGATCGTTCAATCCCCTTTTTTCAGACTGCATGAAAGCCCACAAAACTTTCATTCGAAATGATCTTATGATTTATTTCGCTACCAAACCATTTCAATCCTTTGATATATTAGGGTGTTTGTGTAGAATAACCATTCCAAATCACAGCAGTTGACTAGTATGATTTTTAAAAAGTGAATGAACTTCTAAACTTATGTTTATGATAAGTAGTAAAAATCATGCTTGTTATTATTTACTAAATGAAATGCAACTAACGTATGCCGTTCACTAAACCAGACATTTGATCAGCTAAAGTAATCGCTCTTGCTTGTAATTGGTAGGCGCGCTGGGTTTGTATTAAATTCGTCATTTCTTCAATTAAATCAACGTTCGATTGTTCTAATGCTTGATGTTGCAATCCAATTTGGTCACGTGCCGCACCAACGAGTGGAACAATAAGATCATCAGCTGTTATATCATCGTTTTGGAAGTGATCAGGTATTGTTAATAAATTGTTTCCTGTTTTAACAAGGGCTTGCGGATTATTGATTTGTACAATTCCTAAAGCAATGCTTTCCGAATCACCAGTTTCATTGGAGAACGTAACCATACCATCATCGCCTAAAGCAACTTTTTTTAAATCACCATTAAAAATAATCGGGTTGTTGTCTTGGTCTAAAACATAATGCCCTTCACTCGTAACAAGCGCAACTTCCGAATCATTCATTGGTGATAAATAAAAAGCTCCATCTCTTGTGTAATGAATGTTTAATTCATTTCCATTTGGCGCCAACACTTTAAAATATTGGTTTGGTACAGTTAAAGCAAAATCTAAAGAACGACCGGTATCTTTTAGAGAACCTTGGGTTGCTATCGTTTGAATTTGACTAACTTTTCCACCCGTACCAATGCGAACACCCTCTGGAGTTAATCGTGGGGATCGATCACTTACCGAGTGGTTATTATGTTGCTGTATGAGGAGTTCTTGGAAGCTGGCGCGCTGCTTTTTATATCCTGTTGTATCCACGTTTGCGACATTATTACTAATAATATCTAGTTGTTTTTGCAATTGGCTCATCGTATTCAGTGCTGTATATGTAATTCGACTCAACCTTGTTCACCTCAATATGAAAGAGAAAATAACTGAACGCTTTTTTTATTGAAACCTTGAATTTTAAATTTTACCGATCTCATTAACGGCTTTATCCATACTCCGATCATAAGCTTGTAAGACCTTTTGATTGGCCTCAAACGTACGATAGGCAGCAAGCATTTCTGTCATCGATTCAGTTGCATCGACATTCGAACGTTCAAGGTATCCTTGTTGTATAGAAAAAGAAACTTGATCATTTTCATAAGCAGAAGGTAAAGCTTGTCCATCATTCCATGCGAAAAGACCTTCTCCTGTTTTCGTTAATTCG
>CADBNU010000023.1 GCA_902796085.1 Heyndrickxia coagulans | reverse complement strand
TTTTCTGGTGTTGTTTTTGCTGGTATCGTAAAAAATTGTAGGAATATAGCCAGTATGGCCTTGATCAAGTTTCCACCGGCAAACCGGCATTTAGAAACTCGGCAGTGCGGTTCGGAACGTATTCATCGAATATAATCAAGTTTATCATTCTTTGCTTTCACCAGCGTGCTTAAAAAAATAAAATAACCATACAAAATCAAATTATTGCGTGTTGAAATTGAGCCGTAAATCATAGTCGAACAATATTCCCTAGCTCCCATAAAGACAGTATCGTACGCAGGAAAAGAGTCCCCATTGGAAAAATCAATCTTCCCAATTTGCTTAAACGTCTGCTACCCTGTTTTTTCGAGACCGGAATAATACCCAAATAGCTACAACGAGTCCTCCCGCACCGTCCGTAATTAAATCGGACATTGTATCAGCATTTCCATGTTGTAAATTCATGTCAAATAAAACATCCGCTAAGTATTCATAGATTTCCCACAACACACCGCCCATGATAGAGAAGGAAAAAATAAAGATAAATATAAACCAGGTGGAAAGTTCATACACCGTGTCCTTGGGCAACAATTTTTTATACAGATCAATCGCTAAACAGGCTAACAATATACCGCTAATAAAGTGTAACAATAAATCCCACCATACGAAATGCTGATAAAAATTGGCAATCGATCCAAGGATTTGACTACCAAATAAAAACAAAATATAAAAGCAAATCAATGGTAATCCAAGTTCGAACTTTGTGAATATCATAATTCCGATTGGGAATAGTCCTAAAGCAATGCCGCTTAACGCAACTAAACCAAGGTTTTGCGTACCATTTATAAAGAGCACTATAGCTAGGATGAGACAAATTATTGAGTAAAATAAACTGATACCAATGATCGCTTTTCTTTTCATTTTTTCACATCCAATACCGAAAGACTATCGTTTTTCGTCCTATTGTAAGTTTATGTAACAATTCTTTTTTTTAAGCTCTTTTTCAAGAAAATGTTTATCCGAGCCTTTTTGTTAAACATTATCTGGCCTCTTGTTCGAACCTCGTCTTTCAAGCCTAATTCATCTTTTATATAAAAAAGTAATAAAGAAACGGTAGCGCAAATATGCATATGTCAGTAGGCGTAATTTTTTGAACATCAGGAGGAGGATATATGAGGTTTTGTAGTGAATGTGGGAATCTGTTGGTGGAAGGGGCATTATTTTGTAGTGAATGTGGTACCCGAATTAATAAGCAGCATGAGAGCCAATCTTTTTCCTCAGATGAAGAAAATCAGCAAAGTAAACCGATACAAAACGATCAAGATGGGACACCGTCCCAAGAGGACCACGACAATAGACCTTTTGATTCAGAGCAAAATAACAACGTGAACGAGCCATTTAATAAACAGCAATATTTATCACAGAGTGATGAACCGCCAGGCCAATCTTCTTTTCACGGAACAAATCATCAAAACGTACCATCAGGAGGAGAACCCCCAGTCCAAAGTCCATTTCAAGGAATACCATCCGGACCTGTACCACCGAAAAAGCCAAGAAAACCACTTTCAAAAGGTGCCATTATTTCAATTATATCAGGTGCTGCACTCATTGTTTTGTTTATTGTGACGCATTTTGTACTAAATTATATTTTTTCAGTCGAACGTTTAATCGTTAATTTTGAAGATGCATTAAAGGAAAAAGATGTAGACACATTAGTTGACATGTTATCAGCTGATCATAAAGATGTAAAAATTGATAAAAATGCCGTTGAAGCCTATCTCGGGTATTTTGAAGACCACTCGGATGAAGTGGAGGATGTCATTCGATCATTAAAAAAACAAGCAGAAGGACGGAAAAATTCCGTTCATATGGCAAAACTTGAAAATGACGGGAAGTTTTTATACTTTGATAAATTCAAAATCGTAGTGCCAACCGGGTATATCAAGGTCATGACAAACGTGGAGGGTGCAAAAATTTTTGTAAACGGTGAAGAAGTTGGAGAGTCTGATGAAGATTATTATGAAGGAACTTTTGGCCCTTTTATTACCGGAAAACATAAAGTGGAGGCCGTTTTACAAACGGATTTCTTAGAATTAAGCGCAAATGAAGAAGTCGTCATTTACGATGATGACAAATATTTTGCCGACCTTTATATTGAAGCTGAGGAGGTAGCCTTTTATGTTCCAACTGTCGATCCGGATGTGGATATTAAGTTGTTGATTAACGGTAAAGATGTCGGTGTTGATCTAACAGAAGAGGATGAGTTTGGTCCTGTTCTGACGGATGGTTCTATGACATATGCCTTTGAGGCTGAACTACCTTGGGGAACGGTTCGTACTGAAGAACAACCGTTAAAAGAAAATTTTATCGATGTTGTGCTTATGGATGAAACATTAAAGTCAAATCTCATGGATGTGGCCCATAACTATCAAATGGAATGGATTGAAGCGGTGACGAGTGAAAATTTAGATGCAATTACGCTGGGAGTTGAAGCCATAAAAGACAGTGTGCAAGTTACGATTGATATATTAAAGAGTGAAAATCTGGCTGTAAGTTTCCAATATTTATCGACAATCTTTGATTTAAATTCCTTTAACCTTTATTATGATAAAATTGATGAAGTTTGGGTTGTTGAACTAAATGCAAGAAGTACCTATCTGTATAATGAGTTTCCAGTTGGTCAAGAACCACCGGAATTAGAAGAAATGGAACAAGATCTTACTTATATTCTCATTTATGATGAGGAACAGGAAAAATGGTTGGTCGAGTATTATTTCGATACATGGTTGTTTAATGATGAAAATACAGAAGAAATGAAAGTGGACTCCCCAGAAACATTCACAGCGAAATGGGCAAACTAAAATGTTGAGAATAAGGGGGATCTGAAGCAGCAATGATATAGCCGAAGATGTTATCTTGAATTTGAGCTGAACCTGGTTTCATACCAGGTTATTTTTTTAAAATATTGCCAGTGAAAATGGTTTTATCGTTAGTGTAAGAAAAACATCATTAATGAAACAAAATATACCGCCAGTAAACAAAAATATGTATCTATAGAACCTCTAATACCCACAACTATTGAACCGGGCGAAATCGTTTGCCCGGTTTAAGCGATCGATCGATGCATGACATGACACGAACTTGGTCTTGTTTAACTTTGACTCACTTTTTTGCGAAGTTCACGTATCACGTTTCGATGCCATAATTTCACTGTTTGATAACTAACACCAAAGAACTCGGCAATTTCTATTAACTTTATGCCTTTAAAATAATATAAATCAATGATTTGCTGTTGTTTTTTAGGAAGTGATTTTAACAGTTCTAAAAGCTCTACCATTTTAATATTGTCTTTGTTTTCCACAACGGAGTTGGCAATCACCTGCCATTGATAGTCATCGACAAACTGTTCTCCTTCTTCCTTTATTCGATTTTTATTTAATTCTTTTAAAATAGCACCGCGAATATAATGATATGCAAATGTTCCAAAATTCCCTTTCTCAGGATCGTATGCCCGATAGGCATCCCATAATCCGATGAGTCCGGCTTGATAATATTCTTCAAAGTTTTTATAAATGTTGAGCTTACGAATAATGGAATAAATGATCGGCTTCATGTCAGTCACATGTTTTTCAAAATCCTTTGTTTCGTCTTTCATATACTACCCTTTCTGAAAGACGCGCCTTTCCAATTATTCCCGGGTACTTACAACATAAGCATTGTCGCCATTTTAGTCGAATTTCGTTTTCAGCCGAATCCTAATGGTTTAATGTGGAAATGGGGAAGGATGTGGTATAAAAGTGAAGGACTACACATAAAAAATTAACGATATAATGGAATTTTCTAAAAAGTTTTACAATAGACAAAAAATGAATTTTATCCTGTTTTTATAAATTTTTATTAAATTTGTTTCAAAAACTGATGGGCTATACTATCTTAATTTGTGATAAAATGAACATTGAAAAATAAGGAAAAAATCCCCATTTTACAAAGATATTCTAGTTTGTTATATTGGAAATGAAAATGTTATGAATTTGAAATATATAAGTAACTAGTATTGTATAAACTATATAGGTACTAATGGAAAAATTTTTCTATCACGTCGAAGAATAATTGAAATGTGTTTATATAAATGAAATGGCAAAATTTAGGAAGTAGATTAGAGGAATTCTCTACTTCCTTCCTTTTTTCAGGCTTTCAATAGTTTAGGAGGACAACCATGAAACATTGTCAGAAATGTGGCAGCCAAATTCAAGAGGGTACGGTTATTTGTAGTGAATGTGGAACTCCTCTTAACGAGGCGACATCTGCCAAACAATCAAATAACGGAGTTCACAATTCTGTACCTGTGGCACCACGAAATCACTTAATGACTAAAAAAACGAAAATTCTATTATTCTCATGTTTATTTACTATTATTCTATTAATTGGATTACATTTATTTTTGCAAAATTTGTATTCACCAAATGTAATGATCAAAAATTTTGAGCAAGCTTTGATTGATGGTGATGTGAAATTTGTTGCTAATCTTCTTACGCCTGATAATGACAAATTAAAAATAAATGAGGAAGCAGTGCGCGGTTTTGTAAAATATTTTAAAGAAAATCCAGATAATATTCGATCAACTGTGTCGAGTTTAGAAGAACAGCTGAAAATATTAGAACATCAAAATCCCAAACAAGAAAAGGATACAACTCATACAGGGATGGTTTATTTAGATAAGGATGGCAAGTTTTTGCTTTATGAACGATATAAATTGGTCGTAAATAGTGTATATATCGAAATGAGTACAAATTATCAAGATACGATTTTGACTGTTGATGACAAGGAAGTTGGTAAAGCGGATTCTGACAAGTTTTCTAAAAAGTACGGGCCATTTGTCCCTGGTATCCATACCGTTAAGGCTAGTTTGAAAACGGATTATGTTGATTTATCAACAGAGAAGGAAATTTTATTAGATGGTGATTCAAAAAATGTTCCTGTTCATCTTTATTTAGATGGCGATTCGGTAACGTTTGATTTAGGTGACTATGACGGTCATGCTAAGTTGTTTATTAACGGAACTGATATTGGCCAAGATTTAGTGGAGGATTCAACCTTTGGTCCCATATTAATCGATGGCTCCATGTCTTTTTCTGTTGAAGCGGAATTACCTTGGGGTACGGTTAAAACCGATGAATTACCAATTGATAGTGAATATATAAAAGTAAATTTTATAAATGAAAGTCTAAGGAAAAAATTAATGGAGACTATTCATACATTTAACAGTGAACGTTTTCTAGTTAGAACAAGTGCGGACGGCAGTAAATTAACAACAGCGACGGAGGAAGTGAAAAACGAGTTACTTGCCCTAGCTGAATATGACCAAGAACGAAACTATGTATTAAGAGTGAAACATGTATCTACGACCTTTGACCTAGATTCTTTTGACCTTGAATATGTACCATTGGAAGACCGCTGGTATGCTTATGTGACTGCAAAACCAATTTGGGAAAGTGAATATTATAAGAAAAATTATGGTTCTGTTGGGTTAAAAGAAAATGCGGAAGTATATCATTATGCCTTAATTTATGATGCAGTTCGAGGAAAATGGTTAATCGATACCGAAAGTTATTCGGAGTCTTTTAATAATGAAAATACGAAAGAGCTAACGGTTGAAGAACCTGTCCAATATATTTCTGGATGGGCGAAGTAATTATGACCTCCTGATGAAAGGGAGGTCTTTTTTTATTTCAAATGATACATATTAACGGATTCACTTTGATTTTCAAATATTTTGTAAAAAAACAATTGTATTTTTTTAGAAATTGTTTTAAAATGTTCACTATAAATAAACAAATGTACACACAAGAAAGACAAAGAGATTGTTTTGGAAAAAGGGAGGAGCTACAAAGATATGAATGGCAAAGTGAAAATCGGTCTAATGGGGTTAGGAACAGTTGGAACTGGTGTCGTCCGACTTGTCGAATCTTTTCAAGAAGATTTATTTAAGCAAACGGGTTCATCGCTTGAGATTAGTCGTATTTTAATTAAAAATCCAGATAAAAAAAGATCGATCTATGTACATCCAGATAAATTAACAACCAATCCAGACGATCTCATTTATGATGATGAAATTGAAGTTGTTATTGAAGTAATGGGTGGAATTGAACCAGCCAGAACTTATATTTTAGAAGCTTTTGAGAATGGGAAACATGTAGTAACTGCAAATAAGGATTTACTCGCTGCCCACGGTGATGAATTGTTAAGAAAAGCAGCGGAAAAGGGCTGTGACTTGTTTTACGAAGCTAGTGTTGCTGGAGGAATCCCTATTTTAAAAACGGTTGTTGAAGGTTTTTCTTCGGATCGCATTACACAAATTATGGGAATTGTTAATGGAACGACAAATTATATTTTAACGAAAATGACACAAGAAGGACTTCCTTTTGAACAAGTTTTACGAGAAGCACAAGAGTTAGGCTATGCAGAACCGGACCCAACCTCTGATGTGGAAGGGCTAGATGCAGCACGAAAAATGGCGATTCTTGCTACTTTAGGCTTTCATGTTGGTATGAAGTGGGACGATGTAGCTTGTAAAGGGATATCTGAAGTGACACAAGAAGATATTCGATATGGTAAACAGCTTGGATATACGATGAAGTTAATTGGTATTGCCAAACGGGATGATGATTGTGTCGAAGTGAGTGTAGAACCAACTTTTGTAGCCAATTCCCATCCGATTGCGAATGTTAACGATGTATTTAATGCGGTTTATGTTTATGGCGAAGCGGTTGGAGAGACTATGTTTTATGGTCCAGGAGCTGGGGAGTTACCGACAGCGACAGCGGTTTTATCGGACCTTGTGACGGTTGTGAAAAATAGCAAACTAGGCATTAATGGTCGGGAAATGGCGTTTCCATATCATGAAAAACGACTGAAGTCTCCAGAACAAATATTTGCGAAATATTTTGTCCGGCTCATCGTACAAGATGAAAGTGGCGTATTAGCAAGAATTGCTAAATTGATGGCAGAAAACGAAATTAGTTTGGAAAAAGTTTTACAAGAACCGTATGGAAAAGAAGATGCAGAGTTAATTATAGTGACGCATTCAGCTTCGAAAGCTAGTATTGAGCGATTTTTAGAAGAAGTTCAAGAGCTTCATATTGTAAAAGAATTGAAGAGTTGTTATCGTGTGGAAGGCGGCGAATAAGATGACAGGAATTTTAGAGAAATATCGAGAATATTTACCGGTAACAGATAAAACCCCGATGATTAGTTTACATGAAGGAAATACGCCGTTGATTCGGGCGAATCAATTATCAGATGAGTTAGGTTTGGACCTTTATTTTAAATATGAGGGATTAAATCCGACGGGATCCTTTAAAGACCGCGGAATGGTGATGGCTGTTGCAAAAGCTGTTGAAGAGGGGAGCCAAGCCATTATGTGTGCTTCCACTGGGAATACATCTGCAGCAGCTGCCGCCTATGCTGCGCGAGCTAATTTAGATTGTTTTGTTTTAATTCCTGAAGGGAAAATTGCAATGGGCAAGCTTGCCCAGGCTATTATGTATGGAGCGAAAGTGATTTCAATTAATGGAAATTTTGATGAAGCGTTATCGATCGTTCGCGAGATTACAGGCACAAAACCAATTACGCTTGTAAACTCAATTAATCCGTTTCGCTTGGAAGGACAAAAAACGGGAGCTTTTGAGATCGTAGACGAGCTAGGAGATGCACCGGATATGTTGGCTATTCCAGTAGGGAATGCCGGCAATATTTCTGCATACTGGAAAGGATTTAAGGAATATTATAAAGATGGTAAATCTGCCCGATTACCA
>CADBNU010000022.1 GCA_902796085.1 Heyndrickxia coagulans | reverse complement strand
TTTTTGTTTCGGATGCGCTAGTTATTAACGTATCCCTAGTTCCAATGGATTGAAGTTGATCTTTATAACGTGGTTTTTCCATTGCTGAAAACAAGGTATGAATTTTCAATGTAATAGCCCAAATATGATTATCTAATTTCGATTTAAATTGATTTTCAAGTTCATTATTAAATTGTAAAATCACTTGTTCCATAATGACCTCCCAATTTCTCTAAAAAGTATTTTGAATTCTTTTTCTAATTAACCAAAAAAATTTTCTTATATTATAATGTTACCATAAGTTTATAAATCATTAAGAAATTCTTTTAAATTTTAAACTTTTTTCACCTCGGCTTAATTGTTCTTCTACTATGTTTTTCATCCAATGATATAAACCTTTCAAATCTCCTGCAATTCGCATTGCTTCTGCTTTTTCTTTCATATTTCGTTTAAAACATTGTTTCTTAAGGGCACGAATTCCTTCTGCATGGTTGAGTAACACATTTGACATTTTTTCACAGTCAGCCAAAACTTTGATCATATCCCAATCTTCCATTTTCTCTTTCTTTGCTAAAATGTAGGCTGCATTCGTGTTCTTATGAAATTCAAAGTTCCAACGATAATGTAGTGAGAGGTCGGCTAAATATTCTTCTTGAATAATAGAAAACCAAATACCATTATAAACACCTGATAATCGAATGTTTGGTTGATGTTTTCCGTGACCATTACATCCACAAAGGGTGACGATTCCAGCTATGTTTAACGCTTTTGCCATCATAACGGTATATGGGCAATTATCTAATGTGCTAATGCGAATACCAAAACGGCGTGTAACAAAACTTCTCCACATAAAATGATAAGACTCCATCCCTACAGGATGATCACGACCTGCAAAATGAATAATCTCGCTCACCTTTTCCGTTGGCAAATGATTCACTAATAATTGAAATTTATCATCATTCCACATAACAGGAATTTCACATTGCTCAAGTAACCATTTTAATTCTTTCACATCTTGTTCACTACCATTCACCAATGAAAAAATTCCCTTATTCTCTTCTACAAAAAATCCCCTTAAATAAAGTGCCTCAGACAATTTCTGCTCTCCACTTTTCATTTCATACTGGATAAAAGATATGTTGGCCATATATACCCCTCCGTTTTAATTCAATTCTTAATAAAAGTATTTAGAATTCCTTTTTATATTCACTACAAAAAATAATTATTTATTTTTTGCTAACGTTTGAAACCGAGATTGCAATGCTCGAGCAAGGAAATACATCGCACCTGCATTTTTCAATTCATTGTTATTATCTTTTTCAATTTTAAAATCGTAAATTGCTTTCAATTTTAAATTTTTATCAATCTCCACTTTTGCCGTACCTGAATGACCATTAACTATGAATTGAATATCGACACTGCTCTTTTCTCCGATTTTACTTTCATCAAATTCAACTTTTTCAATATTAATTACTGTCATCATACTTCCTCCTTGGATTATTGTTGTTTTATTTGCTTACATATATAGTTATACCATAATTACGAATTCTTGTAAAGGGTATTTTGAATATCTTTTTTATTTAAAAGTAATCCCCTTTATTTTTCGATACAAAATTTATAGTAACTTACACCCTAAATAAAAAATCCTCTTTATAAAGAGGACTTTTCATTCACTAAACAACCATACTTAATGTAGGATTGATTCTTTCATATTGCCCATTTTTTTGACAAGACTTCTTTGGATTTCCTTATAATCAAATGGCACAATTACATTTTCAGCCAGTTCACGTTTATTTTCTAATAGCTCATGCATCAATTCCTCTACTGTACCGTGAGGAAAATTGTGGTGATCGGTTGTCATGATATGATAAACAAAAACATCTTTCGTTTGCCCTATACGATAGGCTCTATCTGTCGCTTGGTTTTCAACAGCAGGATTCCACCACCGTGTATAATGAATTACATGGTTTGCACTCGTAATGGTTAAACCAACACCTGCTGCTTTTGGAGACAAAAGCATAATCCCGAAGCCAGGAGTGCGATTAAATTGACTAACTACTAGTGGTCTATTTTTCGTCCTTCCATCTATTACTGGTACAGAGATACCATACTTTTTCATAAATATTCGCTTTAGAATGGAATGAATTCCTTTAAATTCCGTGAAAATTAATACTTTCTCATTTTTTGCTTTTATTTTTTCAACAATTTCAATTAAAGCATTTAATTTTGGAATATCTTTGTACGGTAAGTTTTCGTAATCTTTAATTACAACACCAGGGTGACCATATAACTGTCTTAATTTGGTTATCATGTTTAAAATGGCAGTTTGACCAGTTTCTTTTGTTTGTAACATAGAATGAGAAATGTCTTTTTGTAATGGGGATGCTTCAACTTGTATTGGATCGTTAATGTATTTTCTCGGCATTCTATCATCCAATACTTCAGCTTTTGTTCGTCTTAAGTAAAACGGTTTAATTTCTCGTAATAATCCTTCATAGTCATCTGTTTCCATATACTTCCGCTTAAACTCACGTAATGAACCGAGCCGTCCAGGTTGAACAAAGTCCATAATTGACCATAACTCTTCTAAACTATTTTCAACAGGTGTTCCTGTCATTGCAAGACGAAATTCGTACTTCATCGCTCGTAATGCACGAGATCTTTGACTAGAATGGGATTTAACATTTTGTGCTTCATCACAAATAATGGATTGGAAATCAATTTTCCCTAAAATAAGTTGATCGATTTTTAATGTATCATAGCTTGTCAATATAATATCAAATTGGCTAATTTGTTCCGCTGATTTATATCGTCCACTCCCTTTATGGACATAAATACTTCTGTTAAGACTCGGCGCAAATTTTCTAATTTCTTCTTGCCAATTTTCAATTAACGCTATCGGAAGAACAATTAAGGTTGGTTTAAGTTTATTTCTTTTCTGCTGTCTTAATAAAAAGGCAATAACTTGAATTGTTTTACCAAGACCCATATCATCTGCAAGTAAACCGCCTTTTCCTTGTTCTTCAAGATGACATAACCATCGGTAGCCTTGTATTTGATGTTCAAATAACGTAGCATTTAAGTTTTCAGGAACTGGGTAATTTTTAAATTCAGGAGTACCCTCATCAGGTAGTTGATATTCCAATTCGTTTTCGTTATCTCTAATATCTAATGAATACTGTTTTCCAATCTTAGATTCTTCATCTTCAGGAAGATCCAATAGATCTTTTCTCATAATTGGATCAAGATAAATCCATTCACCATCATGATAAACGTATTGCTCATTGGGATGCTCTATCATCAAATCACGTAAAAATTCGGTATCGAATACCTTTGTATTTTGTTCATGAGATAGAGATTCTTCAGTACCAAACCAATTCATTTTAAACCCTTCATTAAACGTGGGTCTAATTCGGCGAATTGGAATTAGCCCTTTGACACGTTCAGAAAACATATCCAAATCAATTTGGTAGTCATGTTCTGGTAATACCGCAGATGGATTTTCAAAGAATAGGGGCACTTCTTCACCAGTAATATGACGTTTCATGGAAAGCATTTGTATATCCTCATTAATTTTTTCAGTTCGCACAAAACGATGCCTTTTTATCCCTTCTTGAAAGCTTGTAAAGGGTTGATTTACATTATTTAATGCCATTGTCTCCTTTTCACTTGTTCCAGTTGGAATAATTTCGATATGATCATGTGCATGTACTTTGATATCTAAATTATAATTATCAATGACACTATAAGTCTCATTTTCCAAGAAATTTTCTAATGAAATACCAGCTTCTTTTGCTTTATTTTGACAAAGACCAATTTTTTGATAACCACTTTCGAATTCTTTTTGTACGAGTTTTTTTAATTCGTAAACTTTTTCTGGGATTAATAGAAGTTGATTTTCAAGTTCATAAATCGCACCATAAGATGTACCAACACGATCTAAATTGGTACCGTCGTTTAAAGTTAGTTTCAATGATAATTCGCCATCAATCGGTAATGATTCGAGACGTAGTTCACCAGAAACTTTTTCTATATCTATAGGTAAATCAAGTGATTTTAAAACGTCACGTCCTTCATCAGATTTAAGCAATTTATAATAAAAATCATAGGATAATTGCCCATTTTCTATATACCCTTGTTCAAATAACTCCTCCCAGGCAATATAGGATATAAAGCCTGGAAGTCGGTAATAGTTTTCTATATCTTCTTTTGAAAGTGGTAAGTCAAGTGGTGTTTCCACTTGTCCACTTTTTATTACAAACTCAATTTTTACTCCTTCATTTGAAGGTTTAGTATATACCTTCATCTCTTTCCGCTTCCTTCTGAAGAACATCTGCATCTACCTCCCAACCTAGGTTATGTTTTAACCATATGTCGAAATCGTATTGCCATGCACCTCTATGGGCCAACCATCCGTCTTTATAAACTAGACTCCGGTCACGAACATCTTCCCTACTTAAATCAGGCTCTCTTACCCAAGCTTTCCTTGGTATTTCACGATCTGCCAAAAGTTTATCGACTTTAGATTGGAAGTGTTGATTAAAAGTTTTTATATCATATACATAAACGGCACCGGTTCCTAATATTTCCATAATCACTACGTCTTGGAAATATAGTAACAATGTTTTACGTTTATCAATTACAACTGCATCTTCTAATTTGACAATAAATTTTTTCCAATATTGAAAACGCTCGTGGCTTTTATCAACTTGTCCGAAGAATTCTTTTAATTCTAGAGTTAAAATCCAATTGTGAAACCGTCTCTTTTCCTCTTCACCAACATGTTTCCATAACATCGGTTTTCGTTTGTAAGTTTTTAATTGTTCAAAAATTAATGTTCCGAGCGGTTTTACATGATTGAGTTTACAACGTTTAATTAATGATTCGGCCATTTGTTGTTGTTCAACGCTTGATGCATCTAAAAAGAACTTCTTATATAAATCTTTTTCACGAATGTAAAAATCTTCATCTGCAATGTTCAAAACATCTAGTAATACATATTTAAACAGTGGCAGATTCTCTGTTAAATAAAAAGTTTTCAGTTCTTCTAAAAATCCGAGCTCACTGTTATAAGCTACCTCAGCTAAATATTTAATCGGATTTTCCTTACTTGTATAATCTTTCCATTTTTCGCTTTGTACTCGATCCATTCTTCTTGATATTCTTTCGATATTTTTATGATGAGCTTTTTTTACGAGTGGCCATAAATTTTGAGTATCTGCAGATTGATAAAGGACATCAATAATCACCCTGGCGGCTCAAGCTGTTCCTGGCCC
>CADBNU010000021.1 GCA_902796085.1 Heyndrickxia coagulans | reverse complement strand
GAATTATTTTTAAATAACAGTTTAGCGAATGTGCTTGTAGCAGATGCTAAACTTGCTGAAAATGGAAAAATTCCATCTGCCCCAAATATATCAATATCTGGAAAGACTATTTCCTGGAAAAAACATGGGGAAGATGATGTAGTAGGTTACAGAGTTTATGAAGTAGTCAACGGAAAAAAAGGGTCAAAATTAGCAAGCATTCCTGCTGGAGAAACTTTATCATATACTATTCCTAAATTTGGTACATTTGCTGTCACTGCAGTTGATATTGCCGGTCAGGAATCTTCACTATCCAATCCTGTAAAAAATAACAGGATACCAGACAAAGTAGACGATATTATCGATGATATAAGTAGTAGCGTCGAAGGATTCATTGAAAACCTTACATCTCAATCTAAAGATAAAAATAAAGATGAAAATGAGAGTGAAAACGAAAAACCGAATGAAAATATAAAAGAAGAAAGAGAAGAACAGGGGAACCTTTCTTAAGGGAACCCCCTGTTTTTTTAATGAAATCCATTTACACTATTTTCAGTGATCCTAATTTTTAGCTAGGGAAATTTGCCACCGCTTCTTCTTAGCCCCCTTTCATTATGATCATATAGATTATTACACGGTCTTATCCCCCTCTTCCTTTCGTACGTACAAACTGTCATCTGTTTATTTCACAAATTTGTATAAATTATAAGAAATCATATCGTTCACTTTATTTATAATCTAAATAGATACATTTATCTGACCGATCGTATGCTAAACATGTAAGGTGGTGTAGTGTTGAAACATAACAAAACTTACTATCGTATAGATTACAATACAAAAAAAGGAACGATGATTATTGAAGGACCTGTTCAATCGGAAGTCCTTAAAAATTTGGATTTTCACGAAGGGTTAGTTGCCTTTAGACTACCGAAAGAACAAAAAAAAGCCCTCGTTGAAATTGCCTCGTTTGAAGAAGGTCGAATCATTATTGCAAGAGATGCAGAAACCGTTATCGGTTATGCAACTTTTCTTTATCCAGATCCATTAGAAAGTTGGTCAGAAGGGAATATGGATAATTTACTCGAATTAGGTGCTGTAGAAGTTGCTGCTCCCTATCGTGGACTTTCGATCGGAAAGAATCTTCTAAAAGTAGCCATGATGGATGATGCAATGGAAGATTATATTATCATTTCAACAGAATACTACTGGCATTGGGATTTAAAAGGGACAGGGTTAAACATTTGGGAATATAGAAAAATGATGGAAAAAATGATGAAAGCCGGTGGTCTCGAATGGTGTGCAACAGATGATCCGGAAATTTGTTCACATCCGGCCAACTGTTTAATGGTACGAATCGGGAAACGAGTGGATCAACAATCCGTTGAACAATTTGATCGATTAAGGTTTAGACATCATTTTTTGTTCTAAAAAAAGGGGGAACTTATATGCTTGTTGAAGAAATCATGCATCGGAAAGTATATACATTAAGTTGTAAACATACCATTAAGGATGCTTGCCAATTAATTGAGTTAAAACGAATTCGACATATTCCTATTGTCGATCAACATCATCATTTATTAGGTATTGTTTCTGATCGAGATATTCGTTCTGCCATCCCCTCCATCTTTTCAAAAGACTCTACTGAAGAATATAGCAAACCGTTAGATTTAATTATGACGAAAAATGTCATCACAATTCATCCACTTGATTTTGTAGAAGAAGTATCCACGCTTTTTTTTCAAAATCAAATCGGTTGTTTACCAGTGGTCGAAAATGAGAAATTAGTTGGCATAATCACAGATACTGATGTTTTAAAAACCTTTGTTGAATTGACAGGTGTCAATAAACCAGGTTCACAAATTGAAGTAAGGGTCCCCGATACCCCTGGTGTATTGGTCGATTTATTACAAACCATTCGTCAATTTCAAGTAAATATAGAAAGTGTACTCGTTTATCCCGATAAAGCGAATTCAAAACATAAAATTATCGTGATTCGTGTTGGTACTATTCATCCCGGGCCGATCGCACAAACTTTAACAGAAAACCATTATGACATCGTTTGGCCCAGCATTCAGAGGTTTTCATTATGAGTACACAAGCAGTATACGTTTATTCAGACAAACTGTTAACATATAAATTTCACCAACACCATCCCTTTAATCAAAAACGCCTTCAATTAACGTTAGATTTACTTCAAAAAATGAAGGCGATTTCACATGAACATATCATTCCACCAAGAATGGCTACTGATGAAGATTTAACATTATTTCATGATATAAGTTTGATCGATGCCGTAAAAAAAGCGAGTAAACAACTTCTAACCAGGGAACAAGCTTTGCAATTTGGATTGGGAACTGAGGATACCCCTATTTTTCCGAATATGCACGAAGCAAGTTCTTTAATCGTCGGTGGAACTCTTACAGCTGTTGATTCTGTGATGGAAAAAAGAAGCAAATATGCACTTCATTTAGGGGGTGGGCTACATCACGGCTTTCAAAGAAGAGTATCGGGGTTTTGTATATATAATGATTGTGCAATAGCATTAAAATATATTCGTCAAAAATATCAAGCACGCGTTTTATATATTGACACGGATGCTCATCACGGTGATGGTGTACAATGGGCTTTTTATGATGATCCAAATGTTTGCACATTGTCCATCCATGAAACGGGTCGTTATTTATTTCCTGGAACTGGGAATACGTATGAACGGGGATCTGGCTTCGGTTACGGTTATTCCTTTAACATTCCTCTCGACGCTTTCACTGAAGATGAATCATGGCTTGAAATATACCGAAATGCTGTTATAAAAGTGGCGGAATATTTCAAACCGGATGTCATTCTGACACAAAATGGCGCAGATGCTCATTACTATGACCCACTGACACATTTATCAACAACGATGAACATTTATTATGAAATTCCTAAATTAGCGAAACAAATTGCTGATGCATATTGTGATGGGCGATGGATTGCAGTCGGCGGTGGCGGGTATGATATTTGGCGAGTAGTACCTCGAGCATGGTCCTTAATATGGCTATATATGACTGAACAAGAAGCAAAAGCAAGTGGAGCACTTCCATTAGCATGGATTAAAAATTGGCAAAAAGAAGCCCCTGTTGAATTACCGAGCAAGTGGAAAGATCCAGACCATCTATATCCGGCAATACCGCGAAAAAAAGAAATTGAAGAAAAAAATTTACGTTCTTTAGCAAATGCCTTGCAAATGATTCAAAATGTTTAATAGAAAAAAAGGGGATGCT
>CADBNU010000020.1 GCA_902796085.1 Heyndrickxia coagulans | reverse complement strand
ATTATAGTAAGGTATCCGATTAAAAGTCCAGTATCTAATCAAATCCCTTATCGAATAAATTGGTAAATACATGAATAACTTTATTTTAATATAGCAAACATTTTAATTAAATAAAGCTTTAAAACACAGAATAATTATTGAATTGTTAAAAAAGTATTTACTTTTTTTAAATTCGAAGTTATAATACTATATAATTTAATATATTTCAATATACTAAATTGTTAAAGAGGGTCATAACTGATTAGGGGGTATTACAAGATGAAGCTAAAAAACATTTTTGTAGTCATGATTTTGGGATTTATTATTCCATTCATTGCTGCTTGTGGTAGTGATGAAACCGGAAGCACAGAGAAGTCAAAAAATTCTCCCGGATCAGATGAAAAAGTATTACATTTTCCAAATCCAGAAGCTATTCCTTCAATGGATCCATCCATTGCTACAGATGAATCATCCTTTGTTTATCTAGCAGCAACGATGGAAGGTTTATATCGACTGGATGCCGATGCTAAAGCAGTACCTGGAATTGCAACAAGTCATGATGTAAGTGAGGATGGTCTAACATGGACATTCCATCTTCGTGAAGATGCAAAATGGGAAAATGGTGATCCGGTGACAGCACACGATTTCGTCTATTCTTGGCAACGTGCCGTTGATCCTGCAACAGGTTCTGAATATGGACCATATATGATGAATAATGTTATTAAAAATGCAACAGCTGTGAGTTCTGGTGAATTGCCTAAAGAGGAATTAGGAGTACATGCTGAAGATGATTATACTTTTGTCGTTGAACTAGAAAATCCAATTGCATATTTTGAAACTCTTGTAACGTTTGGTACATTTTTACCGCTAAATCAGAAATTTGTTGAAGAACAAGGCGATAAATTTGCGACAAGTTCTGATACCCTACTTTCCAATGGACCTTACACAATGGAAAATTGGACAAGTACAAGCGATTCTTGGGAATTAGTAAAAAATGAGAGTTATTGGGATGCTGAAACAGTTCAAATGGACAAGCTTACGTTCAAAGTGATGAAAGAACCACAAACGGCAGTAAACTTGTATAATGAAGGCTCTTTAGATAGAGTTGACTTATCATCTGATCTTGTAGACCAATATGCAACAAACGATGAGTTCCATATTCAGCCAGCAACATTTGTGTACTTTATTAAATTCAATCAGGAGGCTCATCCTGCGTTAGCAAATAAAAATATCAGAGCGGCTATTAGTCAAGCCTTTAATAAAGAGGCATTAGTGAATGAAATTTTAAATAATGGTTCAATTGTAGCAAACGGTCTTATTCCAAAAGACTTTACTCCAATTCCGGAAACTGGTGAAGACTTCCGTGAAGTCAATGGTGACTTAGTGACATATGATTTAGAAGCTGCCAAACAAGCTTGGCAACAAGGACTAACAGAGATTAATGAAGAAAAAGTAGAACTAGAATTATTAGTCGATGATGATGAAACAACCAAACTCATGACAGAATACATTGCTAACCAACTTGAAACCAACTTAGAAGGTTTAACCGTAAATATTAAACGAGTACCTAAAAAACAACGTCTGGATTTAGATACAAAAATGCAATATGAAATGCAAATTTCAAGATGGGGTGCTGATTTCCTTGATCCATTTACGTATATGAATCTATGGACTACAGATAGCGGAAATAATATGATGGGATATTCCAATTCTGAATATGACCGACTCGTACTTGAAACGACAACAACATATGCAACGGATAACGTGAAACGTTATGAGAACTTCTTAGAGGCAGAAAAAATCCTATTTGAGGACGCTGCGATTGCACCAATTTACCAATCTTCTATTGCACAACTGGTTTCACCACGAGTGAAAGGCATACATTACAATCCATTTGGTCCTACTTATGAATATAAATGGGCAGATATAGCAGAATAAAAATGTTTAATGGGGACTACTCTTTTGAACAGAGAAAGTAGTCCCCTTTTCCAATTAGAAGGAAAATTCAGTGTTGTAAGTTCTTATTTATTTCAAGTTTTTTACTTGCGTCTTTTGTTATTAGCGTTTACGATTCCGTTTGTTGAAGTTTTTCCCGCAACCGTTTTAACTCAGCTTCAATTTCTTCAAGCAGTTTTTCAGAGTATGCAACATTACTATGCTTGCCAAGGGATTCTAATTTTTCCATATCTCCTTGAATACGTATATAATCACTTTTTAATTCGTCCATTTTTTTTTGTATTTCGGCCTTTTTCATTTCTCATCATCCTCAATTTATATTTACTCATATCTTATCATGATTCTTAGATTGTCGCATTTGCCGTGTTCTAAAAATTGAAATAAATCGATCCTGTTGAATTATGGCAATAAAAGAGGTTGTCCGAATCATTGGACAACCTATAAGGAACGAAAGAATTAGTTTGTTACAGGAACTTTTTCTAACATGGTTCCATTTTT
>CADBNU010000019.1 GCA_902796085.1 Heyndrickxia coagulans | reverse complement strand
CTGTCCATTCATGATTTTCATGTATTACATAAATTTTTGTCATATTCAAATCCCCTTTTATTTTGTTAATGCTCCACGTAGTTCTTCTACCTTTGGCATTACTCGTTTTGCAAATCGTTCCATCTCTTCTAATTGAGGTGAACACTGCAATAAGAGTAAGTTTACACCGGCTTTTTCATATTCTAAAATTCTTTTTGCTATTTGCTCAGGTGTACCGACAAGATTCGGACGCAACCCACGATTCGAAACAGAATAATCTTGAAGTTGTAACTTTTGTTCAAGTTCTGATTTTGTCGTAAAGTCCTTAAAGCCTGCATAACCACTTAGATCTTTTACATTTGTAATACGTTCTAACTCAGCGTATGCTTCATTTTCTGTATCACGACAAATCACATATGCTGCCATTCCAAAGGTTGCCAAAGGTTGTTTTCCAGCCTTTGCTCTTCGCTGTTTCATATCTTCAATTTTTACTTTCACTTCATCAACTGTACCACCATGCATAACATAAGCATCACAATAATTGGAAATGACTTCCTTTCCTTTATCGCTTTCACCACCAGCATACAGTTTTATTGTCGGTTTTTGCACTGGTTTCGGAAACAGATGAGTATTTTCTATTTTGTAATACTTCCCTTGATAAGAAAAAGTTTCTTCGGTCCATAATCCTTTTAAAATTTCAACAAATTCACTTGTTCGTTCATACCGTTCATCGTGGGATGTAAAGTCCCCGCCGTATTGTTTCGCTTCTTCCTCCCACCAACCGGATACGACATTTAATGTAAAACGCCCTTGGCTAATATGATCAATTGTTGCAGCCTGTTTCGCAGTCACAGCTGGATTATGATAAATCGGGCGTAACGCTTGGATAATTTCAATTTTTTCTGTTACAGCTGCTAATGCTGCAGCGAGAGACCATCCTTCTAATGTATCTTTTTTGACTCCTTTTATATCATTTAAATATAATTCAAGAATCAAAGTCGCTTCATAGCCCCATTTTTCTGCAGACTGGATCACTTCCTTTGCATATTCAAATGTTGTTGGCATGTTTTCATCTTCTACGTTTCTTAGCCAACCTCCAAATACTGGTAACCAGAATCCATACCTCACCTGTATCCCTTCTTTCTATCGTATTCAAAAATAAAACTCTTTTCCGATAAGAAAAGAGTTCGATAAACTTCATATCTCTTCTTATCTTTCAAGCGAATCGCTTGATGGATTTAGCACAGTATTCTAAAAAAGAACCTGTTGCTGAGGCTTCACTGGGCCATGTCCCTCCACCTCTCTCGATAAGAATAACACTATTTACTTAATTGTTTGTTATAATAAAATAAATTTTTTGAAATGTCAACAAAATAATCCCAATAATTCCTACTTGACTAATCTGTTTTTTAGTTATACAATAGTTTGCAAATTTAATAATTTTCTTATCAAGAGAAGTCGAGGGAACTGGCCTGATGACGCTTCAGCAACCTCTGAATTTCATTCAGAAAGGTGCTAAATCCAGCAAGAAGTTTTTCTTGGGAGATAAGAAATGATTCGAATCGTATTTCAATCATCCTCTTTTCTCTTTAAGAAAAGGGGTTTTTTTATATAATTTACAATCAACTCTTATTTCCCAAAAACAAAAAACTTATTTTAAATAAATGAGGTGAAAGTATTGAGTGACGTCGTCATTATTTCGGGGAGTCCGACTGAAACATCTAGATCTGAGCAAGTATTAAAATATTTAGGATCATTACTGTTAAAGGAAAATATGTCTGTTACACATTTTTCTGTAAAAGATGTCCCTTCTGAGGACCTCATGACCGCCAATTACCTTAGCCCGGTCATTCAAAACATTGTACAATCTGTTCAACAAGCGAAGGGGCTTATTGTTGGAACACCTGTTTATAAAGGTGCTTACGCCGGTGTATTTAAATCTTTAATCGACTTATTTCCACAAGATGTATTTCAACATAAACCTGTATTACCACTTATGACAGGAGGAAGTTCTAATCATCTTTTAGCATTAGAATATAGCTTAAAACCGTTAATTGCATCGTTAAAAGGGATGAACCTTAAAGGAATCTTTATTCAAGACGATCAAATTGATAAATATAGGGAAAAACCGATCGTTGATGAAGAGATTTTGCAAAGAACAAAAAAGCAACTGTACTATTTTAAAAGTTTAATCGACTTACAAACGGTTCATTTAACCGTTTAAAAGAGACTGAAGACGACAATTTTGGATTCGCGATGAATATCTTGGCATGCAACTATCATGAACATTCGTATCCTTGCTTGCAAAATAAGTACGTTAGACTATTCACAAAGGGAAGAGTTGGTTGGAATATCTTCACCTCAATTAAAAAAGTACAAGATTAATGGAATTAAATGGGAAAATCGTCACAATGAACGATATGAGTTTGCAGAAGAATTTTTGGACGTTTGCTAAAAAATTTTAAAAGGAAGTGAGAGAGAAGACAAAGCCTGTTGATACTTCATGAAATGTCCCTCTTTTTTCAGCATGAAAAAAGGGGGGCAAAATAAGTAACGTCACACGTTATACCAATTTAATTTCATTCATGAAAGGGTGAATCATTTGAGTGATGTTGTCATTATTTCAGGAAATCCAAATGAAATATCGGAAACTGAACAAGTTCTTAAATATTTAGGACTTTTACTAATTGAAGAAGGTTTTTCGGTTAAACATATTTCTGTAAAAGATATTCCCCCAGAAACACTTTTCAACACTGATTCTCAAAATCCGCTTATCCAACAAATGAAACAGTCTATACACAGCTCGCATGGAATTATTATTGGCTCACCTGTTTTACAAGGATCCTTTTCCGGCGTATTAAAAGCCTATATTGACTTATTACCACCTAACATCTTTGAACAAAAACCGGTCCTACCCATTATGACTGGCGAAAGCCTCGATTATCATTTCATATTAGAATATAGTTTTAAACCGCTCTTGGCAAACTTAAAAGGATTATGTATGAAAGGTGTTTATATATTAAATAATCATATAGATAAATTTAAAGAGAATCCGATTATCGATCGAGAAACATCTCAAATTATCAAGAAGCAATTATCCCATTTTACAAGTATACTCCCCTCACGTTCTAGTAATGTAATATACATGAACGATGTTAAATTGAAAGGACACGAAACTTTTCTTTCAAAGTCAAGAAAACCAATAAATTAAATTGATGATCGTTCCATCCTTTCTTTCATTCAAAAGGAAAACCAGATTCATCTTTTTGAATCTGGTTCCCCCTATAAATAACCAATTTTGTTGTAATTGCTATATCTATGTGTCACAAACTCTAAAGTGTAAATGTTTATGGAATGGAATAGGAAGATAAATTGAAGAAAAAAATCTTTTAAATAACATTTAAAAGAATGAATCATTATAAATCAATTGATAAAAACTTTAAAGAAGTTGAGAAATGTATGCGAAATCTTAAAATAAAGATATGAATGCTTTGTAT
>CADBNU010000018.1 GCA_902796085.1 Heyndrickxia coagulans | reverse complement strand
CTCACTAGATTGACTATTCTTCTCATCTTGTGGAACAACGATTGATGGATAAAGCTGACCATTACTATAAAACTGTGGTACCTCTCCTTTCACTTCACCAGATGCAAGTAAAATACTCTTAGGAATATACTGGACTTCAGAATTAAAAGGAACAAGCATTTGCACACCAACCTCAATATGTAGCCAAATCTCATACCAAGAACTATTAATGGAATTATTTTTCACAACCGCTTCATAATCTGTTTTCACATCACCAATTGCTTGAAATTCAATGGAAATATCCGGACCGAGATTGGCGAGTATTACATTATCCGTTATACGTCCAAAGGGGACACGAAAGTGAATTCCTTTTTCAGAACTTGGTTGAATTTCTACAACTTCACCATCTTCTGAAACAATTTTTGTTGAAGTGTGTCCATCTTCGACTCGATTAATATTATTTAAAATATTACTAGTAATACTATTTGACACTTCTAATATTTTTTGGGTATCAAAAGCAGTCAGTGTACCATTACCTACACCAGTTGGTACGACGGTAATAATCTCATCTAAACTTAAACCCGCACCAAGTTCTTCGTTTACTGCCCGCTCCATTAACGAAGTTGCTAAATTGATGGAATAAGATTTAGCATAAGCTTCTAAAGTTGGGCGAATACCTTTATTAACAACCCATAAACCGATGGAACTAGAGATAAGAAAGAAAACGAATGATAATAATAGTACATATTTAAATGGAAGAGGTTTTCCTTCTTTCCGCTTATACTTTTTCGGTTTATAGCTAATATTTGACTTGCCAAACATAGGATTAAGCTTTTTAAAAAAATATCCCTTTGGGTAACGTCGAAACTTGACCATGAAAAAAAATCCCCCCTTACAAATAAAATGTATGCTCGTTTGGAGGGATTTACTATATTAAATGCTATTTATTTACATATTACATGCGTAATAAAGCTTCTTTACCAATCATACCTTTTTTAATCCCGTAATTTTCTGCTTCTAAAGTGACTGACTCCAGTGGTGCATTTAAAAGTTCATCAATCGTTCGAACACCCACTGCTCTGCCTGCAATAATTTTTCGATCCTTTAGTTTATCATTTAATAACTGAACATCTAAAGCTCCACACATTATATATCCTTTATCACTCATAACAGCGAGTAAATTTGTTTTCGGTAATTTAACTTTGACGGCAATAAACGTACGATCTTCAATTTTTATAGGTTTAACATTCATCATCTATCGTCCGCCCCTTTCTTATATTACATTATGAAAAAGGGGGTTTGACGTGTTATGACAAATGTCTAATTATAGATCCAAAGGATAATGTTTAGATAAGGAGTGTTTTAATAAATCTCGTAAAAACTCTGGTAAAAAGAATCGCTTCTTTGCACGCGTTAACGATGGATAAAAACGTCCAAAAGTAAACATATCGAGTGTTGCTACTTTATATATTCGGTCCATGTCCAACATCTCATCACGAATTTCGATTTGGATATTTGAACCTTCCCCAGTGATGGAAATTTGATCATAAATAATCTTACCAAAGATTTCACCACGAAAACCAAATCCTTTAAATTGTAATGTCATATATTGATCATCAACAGTTTGAACAAGTAATTCTTTTAGTTCTGCTCCAGACAATTCAACAGTACATGGATTTAATGGATGTGGACAGATGCGGTGAATGTCGTATTCTGTAACGATGCCAGCTTGTAAATCATCTAGCAAAACCCCAGCATTGAGAAAAGAACAATCAGCTTTACACCACTCAGTTAGAGTACTTGCCAATAACTCATTCAAAGGTGAATCATTAAACCAGTCCCTTTCTAATTTTTCTGGTAAAAAGGCTACTGGATTTAATAATTTTTGCTTTCCCTTTTCATATAAAACTTCTGCAAAACTTGTTTCTACAGCTTGCAATTCATGAGCTGGAATTAAAGTGGCATGCTTCGAAATTATTTTATGCTTCTCTAGGTCATATTGTAATTCTACTTTGCCAAGATTCATTCCGTATTTTCCAGTACAACATAACAATGTATTTTCTACTAATTGCCCATTTTCCAATACATGATGAGTATGTGCACCTAAAATAACATCTATTTGTGGAAATAATTTTGCCATCCGCTCATCTTCAGATAACCCGAGATGGGATAATACAACTAAAATATCACTTTGAGCTCGAACTTCTGGAACAAGACGTTCTAATTCCATAAACGGATCGGTCACATTCCAACCTAATGGTTCATAAAAGTTTGTAAAGTTTACAGTGACACCGATAACCCCGATTGTTACACCGTTATTCGTTTCATAGATTTGATATGGTTTTGCCCATTCCGGTCTCATACCGTTTTTAAAGTATAAGTTTGCTAAAACTACATCAAAATGGGCCTCATCATACAAACTTAATAGATCGTCCTGAGCCAGTGTTATTCCTTCATTATTTCCAATTGTAACAGCATCAAAATTGCACTCATTTAATAAACGAATGTTTCCTTTCCCAAGGTATGCTTCTGTATATGGATGAAACCGGTCAATATGATCTCCGATATCAAATAAAAACATGGATTCATCATTTTGTTGATGAATCTTACGTTTTCTGATCACTTCATGTTTAATATTTGGCCAAGTGTCAAAATGACTATGTATATCATTTGTGTGGTAAATAACAATTTTTTCTATCATTCATATCTTCCCTCAATTTCAAAATCACAACATCCAATAAAATGTCGGTTGCATTTAAAATAAACTTAATTGCCTAGGGGCAAGTCCTTTATATTCAATTCCTAAAAGTTCAATCATACGTTTTGCATTATCTGCAGCATCTCCGCCTGAATTATTATTAAATAACATATAAATCGTATTTGTATGTTTTTGTAGTTCGGATAAATAACGAATCCACTCACTTAGCTCTTGGTCATTATATCGATATAAGTAGCGCACATCGCGCCAATTTTTTTGGCCTTGGTTATTCCATCCATGAATATTTCGTCCATGCATGCGAATTAATGTTTTATCTTTTCTAGTTGCTTTTAAAACTAATGGTACAGATGTGGAACCCGCTTGAGGTTCATCACAAATGCTATGGATCCAGTTTTCTTCTTTCATAAATTGCAATGTTTCTTTGCGGACGGACGGAGCAAACCATGATTGATGTCGAAACTCCAAGGCACAAGGAATATCTTCCATTTGTTGTTTACACCAACGTAAATAGCGAATCGCTTTTGGTGTACATGTAAAAAAAGGCGGAAATTGAAACAATACCATTGCTAATTTATTTGCCCGAATATACGGTTGTAGCGATTCTTTATATTTCTTGAACATTTCATCCCATGAATCGAAAGGAATGTCTCGCTGCAAATGGCCGGTCATTCCTTGATATGCTTTAACAATAAATTGAAAAGAATCTGGTGTTTCACGAACCCATTTTTCACTATTAGATTCAGGTTGAATCGCATAAAAGGCAGTATCGACTTCGACGACAGGGAAATGAGATGCGTAAACCGATAGTTTATTTTTCGTATTTGGTCGAGTATACAATGAATCATGATCTCCCCATCCAGTCAAACCGATATAAATCATAATCGAACCCCTAACTCATCATTAAATTTCATTTATCTTACATTATATATCATCTCTCTCTATTTTAGCATAGATAGAAATAATAAATTAGACGAGGCGATCCTACTTTTTATTTGCTAAACAAGAAAAACGCCTAAAAACGTGTTCATCCGTTTTTAGACGCTTAATAAAACATTTGAAGCCAATGGAACTCAGCAATTTAACCAATTACTCGCACTCGTTTAACACCATCAATTTTTAATATATTCTCTTCAATATTGCGTACGACTTCAACAGGAATTCCATTATCAACATCAATTATTGTATACGCCCAAGCACCTTTACTACGATTGGACATATTGGCAATGTTAATTTGATGATTTGCTAACAACCCTGTCATTTGTCCGACCATATTTGGTATATTTTTATGAATGACGGTAAACCGTTTTTTACCTATATACGGCATGACCGTATTTGGGAAGTTAACGGAATTGCGAATATTTCCTGTTTCAAGGTATTCCCTAATTTCTTTCGCTGCCATTACCGCACAATTTTCTTCAGCTTCTTTCGTAGAAGCACCTAAATGTGGTAACGCAATAGCACCTTCCATTTGTAAAATCCGATCTGTTGGGAAATCTGTTATATACGTTTTTATTTTCCCTTCTTTCAAGGCAATTTCTAAGTCATCTTCAACAACTAATTCACCACGGGAAAAGTTAAGAATATGCACATTCTCTTTCATGATTTCAAAACTGTCTCTATTTAAAATTCCTTTCGTTTCCTCTGTTAAAGGTACATGTACAGTAATATAATCACATTCTCTAAAAATTTCTTCCATTGTCATTGCGCGTTTCACATTTCTAGATAACTGCCAAGCTGCATTGACGGAAATATAAGGATCATAAGCCATCACATCCATACCAAGGGAGGATGCATCATTGGCGACTAATACTCCAATAGAACCTGTACCGATTACTCCGAGTTTTTTTTCTGTAATTTCAGTTCCAACAAATTGTTTTTTACCAGCTTCTACTAAACTTGGTACCTGCTCACCGCGTCCGGCTAGCGTTTTCGTCCATTGTATTGCAGAAAATAAATTTCGAGAAGAGGCAATTAGACTCATAATAACTAATTCTTTTACTGCATTCGCATTCGCTCCTGGTGTATTAAAGACAACGACCCCTTCTTCTGTTAAACGATCGACTGGAATATTATTTACACCCGCACCAGCACGAGCAATAGCTTTCACCGATGATGGAATCAACTCATCATGTAAATTATAGCTTCTTAAAAGAATAGCATCTGGATTTTCCCCTGTATTAATTTTATAGTCATTTGTAAAAACATCTAAGCCCTTTTGTGCAATTTCGTTATATGTTTTGATCGTGTACATTGTTTTTCCTCTCCTTACCCGTTTTTGTTCTCAAACTCTTGCATAAATTGGACTAAAGCCTTTACACCTTCAATCGGCATCGCATTATAAAGACTAGCCCGCATTCCACCTACGGAGCGATGACCTTTTAACGTGACGAGTCCGACATTCGCAGCTTCTTTTATAAATATTTCATTCAGTTCATCTGATTTCGTTAGAAAAGGAATGTTCATCAAAGAGCGATCTTCACGTTTTACATTTGAGAAAAACATGTGAGATTCATCAATATAGTTATATAGTAAACTAGCTTTTTCACGATTTTGTTGTTCAATTTGTTTTACTCCACCTTGTTCCTTTAACCATTCGAGAACTAATTTCGTCATATAGATTGCAAATGTAGGTGGTGTGTTGTAAAGAGAGCGATTGTTGGCATATGTCGAATAATTTAACATTGTCGGTAAATCACTTGGAGCATGGCCGATTAAATCCTCACGAATAATAACAATGGTCAATCCTGCAATTCCTAAATTTTTTTGTGCCCCTGCATATATAATCCCGAATTTTGAAACATCAATTTGTTCAGATAATATATTTGATGACATGTCGGCAACTAAAGGAACCTCCCCTGTGTTTGGGATATCAGTAAATTTTGTTCCTTCAATCGTATTATTTGTGGTTATATGGACATATTTTGTATTCTCATCCAAAATACTCACATCAATTGTCGGGATATACGTAAAATCTTGATCTTCTGAAGATGCAAGCACCTGTGTTTTTCCCACTTTTTTCGCTTCATTTAACGCTTTTTTCGACCAAGAACCAGTGTGAACATAATAAGCATGCCCACCCTTGACCAAAAGATTAAGGGGAACCATTGAAAATTGTAAAGATGCACCGCCTTGAACAAATAAAACTTTATAATTGTCTGGAATTTCCATAACCTCACGAAGTAACTGTTCTGTTTGTTCTAAAATTGTCTCGAATAACTTTGAACGATGACTCAATTCCATTACAGACATTCCAGATTGTTCAAATGAAAGAAATTCTTTTTGCGCTTTTTCTAATACCGATAACGGAAGCTGTGCAGGTCCAGCTGAAAAATTGTATACTCTATCCACTTTATAATCGCCTCTTCCTATCCTTTATCCTTTTAATAAAGTATAGTATATCATATCCATTAAATTTTTCTACCTATTGTTTGTGATTTGATTAAAATTATTTCCTAACAACTGATAAAAGGGACAAAACTCACATAAAACACGAACGATATATATAGATAAACAAAAAAAGGTTGCCTGTATAACAAACATTATACAGACAACCTATTATAAATGTAATATAAATAATTGATTATCCGATAGAACCTTCCATATTGAAACTGATTAATCGGTTCATCTCAACGGCATATTCCATTGGTAACTCTCTTGTAAATGGTTCAATAAAGCCCATTACAATCATTTCCGCTGCTTCTTCTTCAGATAGACCACGACTCATTAAGTAGAATAATTGTTCTTCAGATACTTTGGATACTTTTGCTTCATGCTCTAATGAAATATTATTGTTTAATACTTCATTATATGGAATCGTATCAGAGAATGATTCATTGTCTAAAATTAACGTATCACACTCAATTTTTGAACGTGAACCGTCTGATTTACGTCCGAAATGAGTAAGACCACGATAAGAAACTTTACCGCCATGTTGTGAAATTGACTTCGAGATAATGGTTGAGGAAGTGTTAGGTGCTAAATGATACATTTTTGATCCTGTATCTTGGAATTGTCCTTTACCAGCAAAGGCAATTGACAATGTGTACCCACGTGCACCTTCTCCTTTTAACATAACAGATGGGTATTTCATGGTTACTTTTGAACCTAAGTTACCGTCGATCCATTCCATTGTCGCGTTTTCTTCACAAACAGCACGTTTTGTAACTAGGTTGTATACGTTATTTGACCAGTTTTGGATCGTAGTATAACGGCAGTAAGCATCTTTTTTAACAACGATTTCAACAACTGCAGCATGGAGTGAGCTTGTTGTGTAAATCGGAGCAGTACATCCTTCTACATAGTTTACAGAAGCTCCTTCATCAACCACAATTAATGTACGTTCAAATTGTCCCATTTTTTCCGTATTAATACGGAAATAAGCTTGAAGAGGTGTTTCGACTTTTACACCTTTAGGAACATAAATGAATGAACCTCCAGACCAAACTGCTGAGTTCAATGCCGCAAACTTATTATCACTATATGGCACAACGGTGCCGAAGTATTCTTTAAAGATATCTTCATTTTCTTGAAGAGCAGAATCTGTATCTTTAAAGACAATGCCTTGTTTTTCTAACTCTTCTCTCATGTTGTGATAAACAACTTCCGATTCATACTGGGCAGATACCCCAGCTAAATATTTTTGTTCCGCTTCTGGGATACCTAATTTATCAAATGTACGTTTAATTTCTTCAGGAACCTCATCCCAAGAACGTCCTTGTTCCTCAGTCGGTTTTACATAGTACGTAATATCATCAAAGTTTAATTCAGATAAGTCTCCACCCCAAGTAGGCATAGGTCTTTTATAGAAATGGTCTAAAGCTTTCAAGCGATATTTCAGCATCCATTCGGGCTCGTTTTTCATTTCAGAAATTTTTTCAACGACTTCTCTCGTTAAGCCTTTTTCAGTTTTAAAAACAGATATGTCACGTTCACGAAACCCGTACTGGTATTCGCCAATTTCCGGTGCTTTTTTAGCCATTTTACTTCCTCCATTCTTTCTAAAAAATAGTAACACGTCTTAATTCTCTTCATCGTTGCCATTTTGTTGAAGACCTTTTTCAAGGGCTTTCCAAGCTAGAGTTGCACATTTTATGCGTGCTGGAAATTTCGATACTCCTTGAAGAGCTTCAATATCGCCTAAGTCAATAGAAGCGTCGTATTCTCTCCCTTGGATCATTTCTGAAAAAATAGCAGCAAGTTTTAGAGCAGTTTCGACATCTTTACCTTTAACTAAACTTGTCATCATAGATGCTGATGACATCGAGATAGAACATCCTTCTCCTTCAAACATAACATCTTTAATAATACCGTCTTCCTCTTTCATTGTTAAACGAATCCGGTCTCCACAAGTTGGATTATTCATATCGATTATTAAACTACTATCTTTTAATACACCTTTATTACGCGGGTTTTTAAAATGATCCATGATTACTTGTCGGTATAAGCTATCTAATTGATTAAAAGACATTGCTGAAGAACTCCTTTGCTTTTACAAGTCCATCTGCTAAAGCATCAATATCTTCTTTTGTATTATAGAGATAAAAGCTTGCTCTTGCAGTTGCTGTCTGATTTAAAACCTTCATTAATGGTTGTGCACAGTGATGACCTGCACGGATAGCAATCCCTTCCATATCAAGTGCCGTTGAAACATCATGAGGATGCACACCATCAATATTAAAGGTTACAACACCACCTTTTTTCGAGGCATCAAGAGGACCGAAAATAGTAACGCCCTCAATTTCAGACAACTTTTTCAAAGCATATTCTACTAGATCATATTCATGTTGATGAATGTTATCCATTCCAATTTCTTCAAGAAAATCAATAGCAGCTCCTAAACCTATAGCTTGAGCAATTGATGGAGTTCCTGCTTCGAATTTCCATGGCAATTCCTTCCATGTTGAATCATAAAGATTCACAAAATCAATCATTTCCCCACCAAATTCGACTGGTTCCATTTGCTCTAGCAAATCTTTTTTCCCATATAAAACACCAATTCCTGTTGGTCCACACATTTTATGGGAAGAAAACGCATAGAAATCTACATCTAAATCTTGTACATCAACTTTAATATGTGGCGCAGCCTGGGCACCGTCAACTACAATGACAGCACCTTTTGCATGTGCGATTTTAGCAATCTCTCTAATCGGATTAATTGTTCCAAGTACATTAGAAACGTGAGTAATAGCAACAATTTTTGTCCGGTCTGTAATTGTTTTTTCAACATCTTCTAAATTTAATGTCCCATCTTTTTGAAGTGGAATATATTTTAAAGTTGCCCCTGTGACCTTTGCAACTTGTTGCCACGGTATTAAATTACTATGATGTTCCATATATGAAATGACAATTTCATCGCCTTCTTTACAGAAAGCACGCCCATAACTAGTCGCAACAATATTAAGGGAAGTTGTTGTTCCTCTCGAAAAAATCACTTCTTCTCGTGAAGCAGCATTAATAAATTTTCGTACCTTATCGCGGGCTCCCTCGAATCCATCCGTTGCTTTCGTCCCTAATGTGTGTACACCTCGATGGACGTTCGAATTGTACTCTCTATAATACCTTTCCACTGATTCAATAACGGACAACGGTTTTTGGGAAGTAGCTGCACTATCCAAATAGACAAGTGGACGACCATTAACCTCTTGATCTAAAATTGGAAATTGGCTACGAATGTTCTTCATATCCATTAGCGGATTTTCCTTTCAATTACCTCAGTTAATTGTTTTTTAACACCTTCAATTGGCAATTGAGTAACAACCGGTGCTAGGAAACCATGAATAATCAAGCGTTCTGCTTCATCCTTTGGAATTCCTCTTGATTGTAAGTAATATAATTGAATCGGATCAACACGTCCAATGGATGCAGCATGTCCTGCTTGCACATCATCTTCATCTATGAGAAGGATTGGATTTGCATCTGCACGTGCTTTTTCACTTAACATCAATGCTCGAGATTCCTGTTGTGCATTTGCTCCACTTGCACCATGTTCAATTTTACCGATTCCGTTAAAGATAATTGTGGAGTTCTCTTTCGCAATCCCGTGTTTTAAAATGTAACCTTCGGATTTTTTACCATGGTTGATGACGGCTGTAGTGAAGTTTTCCGTCTGTTTACCTGTACCAGCAACAACAGTTTTAGCATCACCAACTGAACCATCGCCGTATAAGTTTGTAATATTTTCAGAGATCGTATCTCCGTCGTTCATTAAACCTAAAGACCATTCTAAGCGAGCATCTTTTTCCGTATAACCTCTTCGATTCACATAAGTTGTAATCCCACTTGCTAACGTATCAACCGCACCGAATTTAACATTGGCACCTTCGTTAACTACAACTTCTGCAATAATATTAGCAACACTTTCTGTTTCTACGTCAATGGATAAATAGTTTTCAACGTATGTGACCGAACTATTTGTATCAGCTACGATTAAGACATGGTTGATTAATGGCGCATCTGCATTGTCTTGAACAAAAATAGCTTGGACTGGCTCTTCAACTTGTACGTTTTTCGGAACATATAAGAACACTCCACCATTGACAAGAGCTGCATGGAATGCTGCTAATTTATGTTCATCAACTTTTACAGCTTCAGTCATCAAATATTTTTGTACTAGCTCTGGATGTTCTTTAACTGCTGTTAGAAGGTCAGTGAAAATAACACCTTTTTCTTTTAATGTTTCAGAAACTTTTAATAAAGCCGGCGTTTGGTTCCGTTGAACATATAAGTTTGTCACTTCTCCTTCTAAATCTAGTAAAGCCTTTACTTCTTCAGGCAATTCATCTACAGAATTATACGCTTGGTTTGTTACT
>CADBNU010000017.1 GCA_902796085.1 Heyndrickxia coagulans | reverse complement strand
TAGAGTATCACCATCTTAAAATAAAAAAGAAGACAAAAAATCTCCCTTCACGTATATGTTCATGGAAATATTCGTTTAGGAACTACATTTCAACCTCGATTTAAACCGCTTCTATGTGGAACAAATGCAAAGTTCTACTTCCTTCAGATCATACTTGATTTATCTTTTTAGTCACAAATCGTATGAACAAGCTTTTCTATATTATGATCATATCGAGTACTCAAAAATTCACCTATATTTCGAATCCCTACCTTTTACCCATTGACTGTACCATTTGTATTAGTGTACTATTTAAATAGAACACTAATACAAAATAAAGGTGGCGTCATTATGAATTCATTTCTTGGATTAATTAAAAAAGAAATGATCGTTTCAAAAAATTGGATATTAACGTGGCTTATTACTTTGACACTCATTTTAACCTCGTTTCTTATCTTAGCTTTAAGAAACGACACTCATGCTGGGATTATTTATTACATTATACTCATAGCGTTTTTTGGGATGCATTTTTTCTTTATCCCACTATCCATGTATAGTTTTTTACACGTTGAAGGAAAAACAATGTTATGGCTTTACAACCCGAATAGCAGTAACAAATTACTTTTAGCAAAATTATTGGTTTCAACCATTTATCTAGTTATATCCATTGTTGTAATCGGCATTTTTACTTTAATTTCCTTGGCGATGTTCGGAAAACCTAATTTAGAGACATCTTTTTCCCCTAGTTTGGTCTTTTATGGTATCGCTTATTTTTTCATATCTTCCCTTAGTGTTGCTATCTTAGTTACATTTCTTTGGACGGTGTACCATTCATTAAGTAAATTTCCTAGATTGAAAAGAGTCAGATGGCTTGCCGTCATTCTTGTATTTATCGGCTTAAACTTGATTGATTATTTTTTATTTGAACACACACAATTAATTAAAAATCATTTTTTTAATATTACTTTTGAAATGAATAGTCAAATTTACTTTGAAATTGAAGGAGAAAAGTTCAACGTTGATTCTATACCGTTTCATGTAGGAACCGAACTTTATCATCTAATAAAAACTGTTCTCCTTTACATTATTTCTTGTGTGTTGCTTGATAAGAAAGTTGAGGTGTAAGCACCATTGGCAAGAGACTTTGAAACATCGAAACCAATTTATTTACAAATTGCAGATTTCATCTTCCAACAAATTATTCGTGAAGAACTGAAACCAGGTGAAAAACTGCCCTCCGTACGAGAAATGGCGGTTGAAATGGGTGTCAATCCGAATACAATCCAAAGAACTTATAGTGAAATGGAAAGGATGGGTGTTGTGGAAACAAGGCGAGGGCAGGGTACCTTTGTAGTTGAAAATTCAGAGATTGTCACAGAACTTAAACATACATTCCAACAGGAAGTGATCAGTTCATTTGTAAATAAAATGAGAGACCTCGGCTTTTCAAATGAAGAAATGGTGGCTAGTCTGAAAATTTTTTTAGAAAGAGGTGAAGACAAATGACCGTTCAATTAAACAATGTGACGAAAAAATATGGCCAAGAGTTCGCCCTTAAAAATGTTTCCTTTACCTTTACGAAAGGAAAAATTTACGGCTTGCTCGGACCAAACGGTAGTGGAAAATCAACAACATTAAAGTTAATAACCGGTCTCATCTATCCTACAAAAGGTACGGTTAAAGTCAAAGAAGAAAAGGTCACAAGAAAGGTTTGCCAAAATGTTGCATATTTAACAGAATTAGATCATTTCTATCATTCTTTTACGATTAAACAAATAATCGACTTTTATCATTCGCAATTTTCCGACTTTCGTTTAGAAAAAGCAAAGCAACTTTTACAAGATATGCAATTAGATGAGAGGAAAAAAATTCGCAAACTTTCAAAGGGGAATCGCGGTCGATTAAAACTTGTCCTAACTTTAGCAAGAAATGCACCTGTGATATTGCTTGATGAACCTTTCTCAGGTTTGGACGCCCTCGTTCGCGACTCTATCGTTAAAAGTTTACTTACTTATATAAATTTTGAAGAACAAATTGTCATTATAGCCACCCATGAAATTGATGAAATCGAGCCTTTATTAGACGAAGTTATAGCCGTTTATCAAGGACACTATATTGATCATCAAAATGTAGAAAAATTAAGGGAAGAACAGGGAATATCCATTTTACAATGGTTCAAATCGACAATCAAAAATTGGGAGAGTGAAAATCTTGAAACCAATCATTGAGTTAAGAAACGTTTCTAAAAAGATTCGGAACAAACAAATTATTGATAATCTTAGTTTTAAAGTAATGGCGGGGGAAGTGCTAGGATTTCTTGGACCAAACGGCGCCGGGAAAACAACCACCATACGGATGATAACAGGGCTAATGAAAGTTTCAAGCGGAGAGATCATTATAAACGGAACCAATCTTAAACAAGATTTTGAAAAGGCGATATCTCAAATTGGCGCAATCGTCGAAAACCCGGAACTATATAAATTTCTTACCGGCTACGAAAATTTAATGCAAGCAGCAAGATTGTACAAAGGCGTTACAAAAGAAAAAATTAACCAAGTTGTAGAAATGGTTGGTCTAAAAGATCACATTCATAATAAAGTTAAAACTTATTCCCTTGGCATGAGACAACGATTAGGAATAGCACTTTGTTTATTACATGACCCTAAAGTTCTTATTTTAGATGAACCAACAAATGGTCTAGATCCTGCCGGTATAAAAGAGATCCGTCATTATTTACGAAAACTAGCTCACGAAAATAATTTGGCGATCCTTGTTTCGAGTCATCTATTATCCGAAATGGAAATGATGTGTGACCGTATTGCAATCATCCAAAACGGAAAACTAGTAAACATACAAAGGGTAAAAGAAGAAGAAGTGAAAACGAGACCGTATTTTATTCAAGTAGATAAAATCACTTCTGCTTTAAATATATTACAAGATGCCGGATATGAAGCTAATCCTCATGAACATGGTATTGAAGTTTATTTAGAGAAAAAACAAGTTCCCGAAATCATTCAACAGTTTGTACAACAAAATATTTTAATATATGAAGTTAAAGTTATTTCAAAATCATTAGAAGATCGATTTCTTGAAATCACTAACGATAAGGCGGTGACAAGTCATGCTTAATTTAGTAAAAAATGAATCGGTTAAACTATTAAAAAGGCCGAGCACATATATTATGATCGCATTAATTGTAGTCGGGACCATTTTGTTTGGTTTTCTAACACAATGGCTTCATTCAAATTCAAAGAATGACTCGAATAACGATTGGAAACAAGGATTACAACAAGATATTGAACTTTATGAACAAGAATATGAAAATACCAATGAAGAATGGTATAAGAATTGGATGGAAAGTCAAATCGCTATTAATCAATATCGAATTGAAAATGATATCCCACCAAGCTATGTTGATTATTCAATGTGGTCTTTTATTGACGAATCTTCTTTAATGATTACGTTTGTTGGTCTTTTTGTCATCATCATTGCATCTGGAATTGTGGCTAATGAATATTCCAGGGGAACGATTAAAATGTTATTAGTAAAGCCATATAAGCGTTGGAAAATTTTATTATCAAAATATATAACTGTCATCCTTAGTCTTCTTTTTTTGCTCGCGATATTATTTATTACAGCAGCAATTACAGGAGCACTATTCTTTGGGCTTGGTGACACGAATGCTGTTTATTTAACTTATGAAAATGGGCAAGTAATCGAACAAAGCTTATTACTCTATTTAATTAAATTATATGTACTAAGTTCTGTAAGTACGTTACTACTAGCAACAATGGCTTTCATGATTTCTGCTGTATTCCGAACAAGCGGACTAGCAGTCGGTATTTCCATTTTCTTATTACTAGTAGGACCAATCATCACTTCAAATCTTGCCAATCACTTTGAATGGACGAAATATACGTTATTTGCTAATACTGACTTAATGCAATATCTTGAGGGTACGGTGTTAATGGATGGAATGACGTTAGAATTTTCTCTTGTTATACTTGCTATTCATTTAATCCTATTTTTAGCAATATCCTTTTATCTTTTCAATAAAAGAGATGTTAGTGCTTAACATTTCTATATTGAAAAGAAGAGAATTGGATATACTTCTATTAAGAATAGGATTATAGGAGAGATATCCAGTGACAACAATTGAAGGCAAAATATTTTCAGGATGCTTTGATGAAGAAGCAAAAATTTTTACTTTGCAAAAAGTCAAACATGTTTATACCGAAACATTAATGAAACAAAATCAACTTCAAGAATTGTATACGTATTTAAGTCGTTCAACAAATGAGGATGGCCAGGTGATTTCTTTATATGACCAATTACTTGTTCCTTTGTCAAAGGAAGAAATAAACCAACTATTAAATGATATTGATGAAATCTTATCTACATTTCATTAAGAAATCTGCACGGTCTTTCGTGCAGATTTCTTTGTATCACTTTAAAAGTAACTGATAATACTCAACATCAAGCCACTGACCAAATTTATAACCTACTTCTTTTATTCGACCTGCAAATTTAAAGCCAAATTTTTTATGAAGTCGCACACTTGCTTCGTTGCCACTCGTAATCACAGCAATGATTGTCCGGAACCCATTTTGTTTCGCTCGTTCTATGATTTCTTCCATTAACGCTTTCCCGATGCCTTTTCCTTGGCTTTCAGGGGAAGTATAGATAGAAATCTCGGCCGACTGACTATAGGCTTTTTTTCTTTTTAAAGGACTTAAACAACTAAAACCAACCACTTCCCCATCCATCTCGGCAACAATGACCGGATACTTCTCATTATGATTATCAAACCAATTTTGTCTATCTTCCAATGTTTCTTCTTCCGTATCAAAGGTTGCTGTTAAATGAACAATGGCATAATTATATATATTTAATATGTTAGGTAAATCCTCCAAAACGGCATCTCGAATTACAACCATTTTCTTTTCCTCCCAAATAATATAAACATAGTTT